>CAJXUJ010000001.1 GCA_913061025.1 uncultured Actinomycetes bacterium
TGCCGGCCGGGCACCGCCGATCGGACAACGTCCCAGAAGGTGCCGGCGTACCGCTCGGCAACTGCTTGGACCAGCGCAAGAGTCTCCTCGGTCAGTGGCGGGACGGCATCGACAACTCGTTCGATCGCCTTCGGTCGGTCGACATCAGCATCGCGTCGTCGTTCGATGACGTAGGCATCGCGCAGCCGCCCAGCAAAGCGCACGCGAACACGGGACCCGACGACGGCCTCGGAATCGAGCTCGTCGGGAACCAGGTAGTCGAAATCCCGGTCGAGGTGCATAACCGCAAGATCGACGCGGACCCGTGCGATCGGATCCGCGGGCCCGATGTCGAGCCCGAGAGTGGTGCTGGCGCTAGACACCCGAGGCGGCGCGCAGGTCTTCCGCTCGGTCGGTGGCCTCCCAGGTAAAGGTCGGGCCGACCTCGCTACGCGACGCAGGATCGTCGGAGTCCAGCAGTTGGTTCACACCCTGCGGACGACCGAAGTGACCGTAGGCGCTGGTGATCCGGTAGATCGGGCGCAGCAGGTCGAGGTCGCGGATGATCGCGGCTGGGCGCAGGTCGAAGACCTTGAGGACCGCTTCTTGGATCTGCTCGTCGCTCATGATGCCGGTGCCGAAGGTTTCGACGAAGACGCCGACCGGGTGCGAGACGCCAATGGCGTACGCGACCTGGACCTCGCAGCGGGTAGCAAGCCCCGCGGCAACAACGTTCTTGGCAACCCAACGCATCGCATAGGTGGCCGAGCGGTCGACCTTTGACGGATCCTTGCCCGAGAACGCACCACCACCATGGCGAGCCATGCCGCCGTAGGTGTCGACGATGATCTTGCGTCCGGTGAGACCAGCGTCGCCCATCGGGCCACCAACCTCGAATCGGCCGGTCGGGTTGACCAGGAGTCGGTAGTCGCGGCTGTCCACGTCGAAGGTCTCGAGGATTGGCTCGACCACATGCCGACGAATGTCTGGGGCGAGGGTCTTGTCGAGGTCGATCTCGGCGGCGTGCTGGCTGCTGACGACGATGGTGTCGATGCCCATCGGCTTGTCGTCCTCGTCGTAACGGATGGTGACCTGGGTCTTGCCGTCCGGACGCAGGTAGTCCAGCGTGCCGTCCTTGCGCTTGGCGGTGAGCTGCTCGCTGAGGCGGTGCGCCATTGAGATCGGTAGCGGCATGAGCTCGGGGGTGTCGGTGCACGCGTAGCCGAACATCAGACCCTGGTCACCGGCGCCCTGGCGGTCCAGCGGATCCTCGCTGCCGTCGGCGCGCTCCTCGTAGGCGTCGTCGACACCCTGCGCGATATCCGGGGACTGCTTACCGATCGAGACGCTGATGCCGCAGGACTCGCCGTCGAAGCCCTTAACCGAGGAGTCGTAGCCGATGCCGAGCACCGCCTGACGCACGAGGTTCATGACGTCTGCGAAGCCCTCAGTGGTCACCTCGCCGGCGACGTGCACCTGACCAGTAGTCAGCATCGTCTCCACGGCCACACGGCTGCGGGGATCCTGTCGGAGCAGGTCGTCGAGAATGGCGTCGCTGATTTGGTCGGCCATCTTGTCCGGATGACCCTCAGTAACCGACTCGGATGTGAAAAGACGTTGCGACACGAGACTCCCTCAGCAGCGAAAACAGGCGGGGCCGAGCCCCGTTCGGCTCGTGGAGTCTAGCGATCTGCGGTGATGATGTCCCATAAGCCGTCCGCCGCGTCAGCTTTGCTGACCCCGGTGAGGTGAGCACGCTCCCCTTCGGCGGACAGGATCAGAATCGAGGTGGACGATTCCCCGAAGACGGCCCCACCCGAGACCTCGTTCGCAACGAGGTAATCGCAGCCCTTGCGGGCGAGTTTCGCTTGTGCTCGCTCGGCCAGCGTTTCGCCGTCATGCGGGGTCTCGGCGGCAAAGCCGACGACGACGGGACGAGTCGCCGATCCCCGCTTGGCCACGATCTCGGCGAGCACGTCGGTGGTCTGTTCCAAGATCAGCTGGGGTGCAGCCCCATCGAGGGACTCCTTGGTGATCTTGCCTTCGCCGGAGGTGACCGGCCGGAAGTCGGCCACCGCGGCCGCCATGACGACGACGTCCGGGTCCTGTCCGGCGATGGCATCGTGCATCGCCACGCGCAGTTCTTCGGCCGTGCCGATCTCGATCACCGTGCAGCCGGGTGGGACGGGATCCTCGGTATTCCCGACCACGAGCGTCACCGAGGCCCCGCGTGCGAGTGCGGTCCTAGCGAGCGCGAAGCCTTGACGCCCGCTGCTGCGGTTACCGAGGAAGCGGACGTCGTCCCAGGGCTCTTGAGTACCACCCGCGCTAATGACGATGTGGGTTCCGGCGAGGTCGAGGCCGGTGCGAGATCTGTCGCTGCGGAGAAGTTCGCGGACCATGTCGGCGATCAGTGAGGGATCGGGAAGCCGACCGGGACCGGAGTCCGCTCCGGTCAGCCGGCCATCGTCGGGATCCAGGACGATCGCACCACGCTCACGCAGGGTGCGGACGTTCGCCTGAGTAGCCGGGTGCTGCCACATCTCCGTGTGCATGGCGGGGGCGATGATCACCGGGCCGTGGGCCGTCAGGAGAACGTTGGTGAGCAGATCGTTAGCGATGCCGTGAGCCGCTCGAGCCAGGAAATCGGCCGTTGCCGGGGCGATGACGACGGCATCGGCCTGCTGACCGAGGCGCACGTGGGGCACGTCCTGGGCGGCGGTCCACACGTCGGTGGCGACCGGGCGCCCGGAGAGCGCAGCCCAGGTGGGTTCGCCCACGAAGTTCAAAGCAGAAGAGGTCGGGACAACAGTGACGTCCACACCCGATTCCCGGAGCTCACGTAACAAGGTGACCGCTTTGTAAGCGGCGATGCCTCCGGTGACCCCGAGGACGATCTCGGTCATGCCGACCGCTGGTCCGACTACTCGGAATCCTCGCCCGCGGCGAACGGATCGGCTGCTGCAACTGCCTGCGCGGCTGCCTGCTCCTCTGCGGCTTCCGCAGCGGCCTGGGCTGGATCGAAGGGTTCGGCGGTGAGAAGACCCGCATCGATCTCACGCATGGCGATCGAAAGCGGCTTCTCTTGAACGTAGGTCTCAACGAGCGGGCCTACGTACTCGAGTAGCCCTTCACCGAGCTGGGAGTAGTAGGCGTTGATCTGGCGCGCGCGCTTGGCGGCGTAGCTCACCAACGAGTACTTGGAGTCGGTCTTCTCCAACAGCGCGTCGATCGAGGGATAGGTGATGCCCTCAGGTTGGGAAGTCACAGAGATTGCCCCATTCGTGGTGTCTTGATGTTCTGCGTGCAATCCGCGCCGTGTTCGGCGCGAAGTGGCCGCTACCCGGACGAGGGTCCGCCCAAGCCGGCACACTCTACCAAGGCGGCGGCGCACTCTCCTACGTCGGCATTGACCAGGACGTAGTCGAACTCCCCCGCTGCAGCCAGTTCTTCCTCCGCCGCCGCGAGCCTGGCGCGTATTGCCTCGGGATCCTCGGTGCCACGTCCGGCGAGCCGGGCACGCAGGACCGCTTCGCTCGGGGGTGCCAGGAAGATCAACGTGGCGTCCGGGACGGCCTTACGAACCTGCCGGGCCCCCTGGACCTCGATCTCGAGCAGCACCGGTTGGCCGGCAGCTCGCCGCTTCTCCACAGCCGACCGCGGGGTGCCGTATCTATTGCCAGCGAATTCGGCCCATTCGAGCAGGCCATCGCCGTCGACCAACGCGGCGAATTCCTCCGGGGTCGTGAAGAAATACTCCACGCCCTCGGTCTCCCCCGCCCGCGGCGCGCGAGTTGTAGCCGACACCGAGAGCCACACGTGCGGGCACCGGCGCAGGACTTCGGCGACAACGGTGCTCTTGCCAACACCGGAAGGACCGCTGACGACGACGAGCGGAGGGTGACCGCCAGTGGTGGGTTCGCTACTCATGCGGGCCGACAATCGGCAGCGATTGCTTCGGCCGCGGAGCCGACGTCTGGCTGCCCGGTGATGGGGCGGCCGATGACCAGCAGGTCAGCGCCGTCGGCGAGCGCCTGCTCGGGCGTAGCGGCGCGACGCTGGTCATTGGCCTCTGCCCCCGCGGGACGGATTCCAGGAGTGATCAGATGGACGTCTGAGGGAACGAATGCGCGAAGCGATGCGACCTCCTGCGGTGAACACACCAGCGCGCGCGCTCCAGCATCAAGTGCAAGCCTGGCCCAGCGACCCACAATTTCCTCGGGGCTGCCATCGATGCCAAGTGCACGGGTTTGATCAGAGTCCAAACTGGTGAGCAGCGTTACCGCCGTGATGCGCGTGTCCGGAAGTGCCTCGGCCGCCTCTGTAATCATCTCCGGCCCCCCGGAGGCGTGCACGGTCAGGTACGCCGGATTCAACGAGGCGACCGACCTCGCGGCCCCGCGCACGGTGGCCGGGATGTCGTGCAATTTGAGATCCAAGAAAACATCGATGTTGTCGTGACCGGCACCCGAGGCAGCGGCTCGTGCGACGTCCACACTGCGATGACCGTCACGACAGAATGCCTCCAGCCCAACCTTGACGCAACGCACGTGCGGGGCGACAGATTCGGCCCAGTCCGACATTGTCGGCAGGTCCGGTGCATCAAGCGCCACAGCAATCGGTGCGTACTGCGGTGTGTCAGACACTGGGGCGATCTCCCGTCATTCGGTGATGAAGTCCCACTCATCGAGGGCGCTGGACTCCGGGGCCACCGGAATCGGGGCATCCTCACTTCGGTGCGCGTATCCGATCAGGTCCTCAACCTTGGAAAAGCCCCGGGCCTTGACTTCTTGCGCGAGCTCGTCGTGGATCCGAGCCGGTGCCTTGGGATCGTTGAAGACTGCCGTGCCAACCGACACGGCGGTTGCGCCGGCCAGCATGAATTCCAGGGCATCACGGCCGGATCGAATTCCGCCCATACCGATGATCGGTACCTGCGGAAACGCTTGGCGAACCTGCCACACGCACCGCACAGCCACAGGCCGAATCGCCGGTCCCGAGAGACCACCGGTGACGCCCGCGAGCGCCGGGCGCATCGTCGACGTGTCGATCACCATGCCAAGCAACGTGTTGATCAGGGACAGGCCCGTGGCTCCCGCTTTGATGACCGAATCGGCAATCTCCACGATGTCGGTGACATCTGGAGAGAGTTTCGCGAAGATCGGAACCCGGGAGTCTGAATTGCGGCGAACAGCCTGAACAACCTGCGCTGCCGATTCCGCTCGACACGCGAAGACCTGTCCGCGGTCAGCCACGTTCGGGCAGGAAATGTTGACCTCGATGGCCTCGAAACCGCCGGCAGCTCGGAGCTTGGATGCTAAACGCGAGTACTCATCGACCGTCTCACCCGCGATGGAGATGATCGTGCGTGCTCCACGCTGGTTCAGCCACGCCAAATCGTTCTCGATAAAGGAATCAATGCCCGGGCCCTGCAGGCCGATCGAGTTGAGCATGCCGCTCGGCGTCTCGGACATGCGCGGCGTGGCCCGTCCGGCCCGGGGCTTGAGCATGATGCTCTTCGTCACGACGGCCCCGAGACGGGTGATGTCGAAAAAGCCGTCGAGTTCTCTGCCGGCTGCTGCGCACCCACTCGCGGTGAGGATCGGACTCGGCATCGGGATACCAGCAAGGTCCACCTGCATATCCGCCCCGGCATTGGAATCCGGATTCGATCTCGAACCCCCGAGGATCAACGCCCTACTCATGCGGACTCCTCAGCATCAGGCGCCCCGAAAGCATCCGCGGGAATCGTGTTGATCTCCTGCCAGCGCACTCGATCGCCTCGGAACACCGGGCCGTCCACGCAGGATCGGACCATCCGGGTGACACCATCGTCACCAACGACGGGAAGCACGCACGTCATGCAGACTCCGATGCCACACGCCATCGATTCCTCGACGGCGCACTGACTGAACACACGGCGCTTGGTCGAGATCCGCGCAACTTCCGCCAGCATGGGCATCGGACCGCAGGCGTAGACGACATCTGCACCCGCACGCTCCATAACGTCGTCGAGCACATCGGTGACTCTCCCCCGCACACCTGAACTGCCGTCGTCGGTGGTGATGGTCAAATGCGATGCAAGCCGCTTCAGATCAAGGACTCCGAAGAGCTTGTCCTCGGTTGAGGCCCCGACAACGATGTCCACCCGACAGCCGCGATCACGAAGGGCCTGGGCGAGAAGGAACAACGGGGCGCTTCCGTAGCCACCACCGACAAGGACACACGAAACTCCCTGCTTCGGCAGGGTAAAGGGTCGTCCGAGCGGACCCACGAGGTTCACGGTGTCGTGGCGGCGTCGTTCGGACAGCCACTTGGTTCCTCGGCCTTGAATGGCAATCGCAACGTCGAGTGTTCCGCCGTAGACACCTCGCGAGGTCACCTGATGAATTGCAAACGCTCGCCGCAGCACCATGCTCGACTCCTCGCCACCCATCGCCAACGTGATGAAGTGACCGGGTTGGACGGTCTCTGCAACGCCAGGGGCGGTCAACGAAAGAACGTGGTAATCACCTACGCGACGGTTGTCGAGGATCTCCGAGACGATCTGCTGGGCCATCAGTTCTCCTCCGCGGCTCGGAGACGCGCGAGGTCCGCGCCGTGTTCCTGCAGGGAACGAACGCCGGGATCTCCCGCAACGAGAGCGTCGATGCCCTGAACTGCTGCACTGAGACCCTGGACTGTCGTGACGCACGGAACACCCTTGGTGACCGCTGCAGTTCGGATCTCATAACCGTCGACCCGGGGCCCCACTCCGTACGGGGTGTTCACGATCAGATCGATTTCTCCAGCCATGATGGCGTCGACGGTGGTCGGCGATCCGTCTTCCCCGCGACCTTCGTGCTGCTTGCGCAGGACCTCAACCTTTACACCGTTGCGACGCAGCACCTCGGCCGTTCCCTGCGTGGCGTAGATCCGAAAACCCAGATCGGCCAGGCGCTTGACCGGGAACACCGCCGCCCGCTTGTCGCGATTAGCCAGGGACACGAAGGCAGCACCCGAGGTCGGAAGACCGCCCGAGAACGCTCCCTGC
Organism: uncultured Actinomycetes bacterium; assembly: GCA_913061025.1. Classification (GTDB taxonomy): domain Bacteria; phylum Actinomycetota; class Actinomycetes; order S36-B12; family S36-B12; genus S36-B12. The sequence goes on from CAJXUJ010000001.1 coordinate 7,013, forward strand.
TGGGACTTCGCGAACGCGACCCCAAAGGAATCGTCGATGCCCATGACCTCACCGGTGGATCGCATTTCCGGCCCTAGTACCGCGTCAACGCCGTGGAATCGGCCGAACGGCAACACGGCTTCCTTCACCGCGATCGCGCTTCCCGGGGGTATTGCTCCACCATCACCGCGGCGCGGCAGCAGACCTTCCTCGCGGAGTTCGGCGATGGATGCGCCGAGCATGATCCGCGCGGCGGCCTTGGCGACGGGAACGCCGGTGGCCTTCGAGACGAACGGCACCGTGCGCGAGGCTCTCGGGTTGGCCTCGAGTACGTACAAGGTGTCCTGAGCCAACGCGAACTGCACATTCAACAGCCCGCGCACACCAACGCCTTCGGCGATCGCGCGGGTGGACTCGCGGATCCGATCGATGTCGGCTTCACCGAGGGTCATCGGAGGCAGGGCACACGCGGAATCGCCGGAGTGGATGCCGGCTTCCTCGATGTGCTCCATGACCCCGGCGAGATACATGTCACGGCCGTCATACAACGCGTCGACATCGATCTCGATGGCGTCGTCGAGGAAGCGGTCAACCAGAACCGGGTGCTCCCGAGTGACCTCCGTCGAGCGTTCGAGGTAGTCGGCCAACATGGCGTCGTCGTAGACGATTTCCATGCCACGACCACCGAGCACATAACTGGGGCGCACGAGAACCGGGTATCCCACACGAGCGGCGATTGCCTGGGCTTCGTCGAAACTCTGCGCTGTTCCGTGGTCGGGTGCGGGCAAACCTGCCTCGGCAAGGACCCGGCCGAATGCTCCGCGCTCCTCGGCAAGGTGGATGGCCGCCGGCGAGGTCCCCACAATCGGAACCCCGGCATCGGCGAGACGTTGCGCGAGTCCCAGCGGAGTCTGACCGCCCAGTTGCACGATCACACCCGCAACCTTCCCGCGCCGCTGTTCGGCATGCACCACCTCGAGGACGTCCTCGCAGGTGAGCGGTTCGAAGTACAGGCGGTCGGAGGTGTCGTAGTCGGTGGACACAGTCTCTGGGTTGCAGTTGACCATGACGGTCTCGTATCCCGCCGCGGACAACTCCAGTGCTGCGTGCACGCACGAGTAATCGAACTCGATTCCCTGCCCGATGCGGTTGGGTCCAGAGCCCAAGATGATCACCTTGTCACGATCCGACGGCTCGGATTCGTCTTCTTCGTCGTAGGACGAGTAGTGGTACGGAGTCTTGGCCTCGAACTCCGCCGCGCACGTATCGACGGTCTTGTAGACCGGACGAAGCCCCCACGAATGCCGTAGTTCTCGAACCTCGTCCTCGGACAGACCGCGGAGCGACCCGATCTGTGCGTCACTGAAGCCGAGCCGCTTGGCGTCTTCCATGAGGTGCCGGTCGAGTGCATCGGCACCGGCGAGTGCATCGGCCATCTCGTTGATCTGACAGATCTGATCGAGGAACCACGGATCGATTCCGGTGGCCTCGTAGACGGCGTCGATTCCAGCACCGGCCCACAGCGCCTTCTGGACCAAGGAAAGCCGACCGTCGTGCGGACGGCGCATGAGATCCAAGAGCTCGGGAACGTCCACATCTTCCGGCGCATTACCCGGCCACGAGAAGATCGCCGAAGGTCGCTCCATCGACCGCAGGGCCTTCTGCAGCGCCTCGGGGAAATTGCGGCCGATCGCCATTGCCTCGCCGACGCTCTTCATCGTGGTGGTCAGCGTCGAATCCGCCCCCGGGAATTTTTCGAAGGCGAAACGCGGAACCTTGACCACGATGTAATCGAGGGTCGGCTCGAACGATGCAGGGGTCTCCTGGGTGATGTCGTTGGGGATCTCATCGAGTGTGTAGCCGATCGCTAGGCGCGCGGCGATCTTGGCGATCGGAAAGCCGGTGGCCTTCGATGCCAGCGCCGACGAACGCGAGACGCGTGGGTTCATCTCGATGACAATCATCCGGCCGTCGTCGGGGTTGATGGCGAACTGGATATTGCAGCCACCGGTGTCGACGCCGACAGCTCGGATGATCGCGATACCCACATCGCGCATGTGCTGGTACTCGCGGTCGGTGAGAGTGAGCGACGGAGCGACGGTGATGGAGTCACCGGTGTGCACACCCATCGGATCGACGTTCTCGATCGAGCACACGACCACGACGTTGTCGTTCTTGTCGCGCATCAACTCGAGTTCGAATTCCTTCCACCCGATGATCGACTCTTCGAGCAGAACCTCGGTGGTGGGGCTGGCCTGCAGACCGGCTCCAGCGATGCGCTCGAGATCCTCGGGGTCATATGCGATACCCGATCCAGCACCACCCATCGTGAACGAGGGCCGCACCACCACGGGGTAGCCGAGATCCTCGGTGGCCGCAAAGCACTCATCGAGGCTGTGGCAGATGACCGAGCGTGCGCTGGCGCCACCGATCGACTCGACGATCGCGCGGAATTTCTCGCGATTCTCGCCGCGTTCGATCGCATCGACATCGGCACCGATGAGTTCGACTCCGTAGCGCTCGAGCACTCCGGCGTTGTGCATTGCAATGGCGGTGTTCAGCGCCGTTTGCCCACCGAGGGTCGGCAACAGCGCATCGGGGCGTTCCTTGGCGATGATGCGCTCGACGTATTCGGGCGTGATGGGTTCGACGTACGTTGCATCCGCGAACTCCGGGTCGGTCATGATCGTCGCGGGGTTGGAGTTCACCAGAATCACGCGCAGGCCCTCGGCTTTGAGAACGCGGCACGCTTGGGTGCCGGAGTAGTCGAACTCGCAGGCCTGTCCGATCACGATCGGGCCAGACCCGATCACCATGACCGACTGGATGTCGTCACGACGAGGCATCAGCGACCACCGTCCTTGCGGTCGTGGATCGCTCGGGCGAAGCGATCGAACAGGTAGGCCGAATCGTGTGGACCGGCCGCCGCCTCGGGGTGGTACTGCACGCTGAACGCCGAACCATCGACAAGTTCGAGGCCTTCCACGACGTCGTCGTTCAAGCACACGTGGGAGACGCGCGCCGGACCGTAGGGAGTGTCGAACTCCTCGCCCAACGGTGCCTGCACCGCAAAACCGTGGTTGTGCGCGGTGACCTCCACCGTGCCCGTAGTGAGGTCCTTGACGGGCTGGTTGATGCCGCGGTGTCCGAAGCGGAGCTTGTAGGTGCCGAGGCCGAGTGCACGTCCGAAGATCTGATTGCCGAAACAGATGCCGAAGACGGGGATCTTGGATTCCAGGGCCGAGGACATCACCTGCACCGCGTGGTCGGCGGTGGATGGATCTCCTGGGCCGTTGGAGAAGAAGACGCCATCTGGCTTGAGCGCAGCGATCTGTTCCCAGGTGAAAGCCGCGGGAACCACGTGGACCGTCATACCGCGCTCGGCCATTCGGTGCGGGGTCATCGACTTGATGCCGAGGTCTACCGCCACCACCGTGGCAACCGAATTGCCGATCGCCTCGACGGTGTAAGGCTCGACCGTACTGACATCTGCGGTGAGGTTCGCCCCCGACATCGACGGACTCGAGCGCACGAGTTCCAGCAGTTCCTCCGGTGACCGCTGTGCAGCAGGCCCGCTGAAGATCCCGACCCGCATGGCACCGGCGTCGCGCAGGTGGCGGGTCAGCGCGCGCGTGTCGATTCCCGAGATACCAACGACGCCGTAATCGCGGAGTTCGTCGTCGAGACTCCGCCGCGCGCGCCAGTTGGACACGATGCGCGATGGTTCGCGAACGACGTATCCGGACACCCAGATCCGTGAGGACTCCGGGTCTTCATCGTTGACGCCGGTATTACCGATGTGCGGCGCGGTCATGATCACCACTTGGCGGTGATAACTCGGGTCGGTGAGTGTCTCTTGGTAGCCGGTCATGCCGGTGGAGAACACGGCCTCCCCGAAGGTCTCGCCGACCGCACCGAACGCTCGACCGTGCATGGTCCGTCCGTCCTCCAAGACCAGGACCGCCGGTTCGGGCATTCCCGACTGACTACTCACCTGGTTCTCCCTGGGTATCGGGGCCTGGCTCTGCACGCTCTCCATGCACGAGACCGACGGCCATGAGTCCATCCAACAATGCCCGGTGATCGTCTCCGTCATCCGCCCGGAAACCGGTATCCACGGACAGGTCTCCCAGGAGCCAGGTCACGATGATGACGCTGTCCTTGCCGCGGACAGTTCCCGCGACCCCGCGGTCAACTCGGACACTCTGGATGTCTTCGAGAGGAATGAAGAATGAACGGGCGCCGTGCCGCTCAAGCGCAATTCCCGACGGTGCCACGGCGATGTGGGCGCGGCTGCGAACACCAAGGCCGTGGGCGGCGATCCGGTCCAACCACTGACCCGCCGTGGATGTCCCAACGTAGAGACCCGGTACGGCGTCGGGCCGTGAATCCAGGTCACCGTCGAGGACGATGTCATCCAATGCGAGCGGCTCGCTGACCGCGGACTGGCTGCGAACCCGTCGCTGCCAGCCGCGACGCATTCCCCACAACGCGAGCGCGATCGCGCCGACCATGACGGCCACCAGGGCGATGCGCTCGGGCCAGTTGGTGACGCCGGCCTGCTCGGTGAAGTCCTCGGCCAGGATCAGCGGTTCGGTGACAGCGGCGCTGATGGTGGAGATCATGACGCGACCTCGCCCGAGACAACCTGGCCATCCACAACTGTGGGACGACCGCGGAAGACCACGTGACGTACGGCTCCGGCGAAGGTCCGATCGAGGTAGGGACTATTCGCACTCTTGGACTCGAACATCGCCGGGGTGACGACCGTGGTCTGGGCGGGGTCCCACACCACGAGGTTCGCAGGAGCACCGACCTCGATGACCGCGCCCTGATCGGCGACTCGACCGATGCGTGCCGGGGTCACCGACATCCGTTCACAGAGCTGCCTCCAGTCCATCCGTCCCGATTCGATGAAGACCTGTGCCGCGATCGGCAGCGCGGTCTCAAGTCCGATCATTCCCATCGCCGCCGCGGCCCACTCGCAGTCCTTGTCCTCGCGGGGATGCGGTGCGTGATCGGTGGCGATGATGTCGATGGTGCCGTCGATCACGGCCTCGCGAAGCGCCATCACATCCTCTTCGCGCCGAAGCGGCGGGTTGACCTTGTAGATCGGATCGAAGGACGCCACGAGTTCCTCGGTCAACAGCAGATGGTGCGGGGTGGCCTCCGCGGTCACCCGGATGCCGCGGGCCTTGGCCCATCGCACTACCTCTACCGAACCTGCGGTCGAGACGTGGCACACGTGCAGCCGTGAATCGACGTGCTCGGCGAGCAGGACATCGCGGGCGATGATCGCTTCCTCGGCGACCGCCGGCCAGCCAGCCAACCCCAACCGACCAGAGAGTTCACCCTCGTTCATCTGGGCACCCTCGGTCAGTCGGGGGTCTTGCGCGTGCTGAGCGACGACGCCATCGAAGGCCTTGACGTACTCCAGCGCACGCCGCATGAGCAGCGGGTCGTGAACACACAGGCCGTCGTCGCTGAACACCCGAACCTGCGCGGCACTCGACGCCATCGCCCCAAGTTCAGCGAGTTGAGCTCCCTGCAGACCCACGGTGACGGCTCCCACCGGACGAACATCGACAAGGTCCGCATCGACACCCCGGCGCCAGACCTGTTCGACAACGCCGGCGGTATCGGCAACCGGTGCGGTGTTCGCCATCGCGTGCACGCAGGTGAAGCCACCCTTTGCCGCTGCGCGCGATCCGGTGGCGATGGTTTCGGAGTCCTCGCGTCCGGGCTCGCGGAGATGGGTGTGCAGATCCACCAGACCGGGTAGCAGCACGCACCCCGCAGCATCGAGTTCGACGTCGAAGACTTTCTGCGATGCAGCTGCGCTCGCCGGCGATCCTGTAGGCGATCCTGCCGGCGATATCCGGGCAATCACGCCGTCTGAGATCTCCACATCCTGCGCTGCTTCTCCGTAGGGCTGTACTCCCCTGATGATCATCGATGTCACTGCGATCCATCTCCCTCGGAACTCGCCCCACCCAGCAGCAGATACAGACACGCCATTCGAACATTCACTCCGTTGGCCACCTGCTCGACCACAACCGCGCGATCAGCGTCGGCGACGTCGGCAGAGATCTCCAGTCCGCGATTCATCGGCCCCGGATGCATAACGATCGCGTCGGGTGACATCAGCGCCATCCGACGCGCGTCCAGCCCGTACATCCGGGAGTACTCCAGCGTGGATGGGAAGTACGCGCCAGCCATCCGCTCGGCCTGCACCCGCAGCATCATCACGGCGTCGGCATCGGGCAGGACATCGTCCAGGTGATAACTCACCTTGCACGGCCAGTTCTCGACGCCCACCGGCAGCAGCGTCGGGGGCGCCACCAGCGTGACATCGGCTCCCAGCGTCTGCAGCAACAGCACATTGGATCGCGCCACCCGACTGTGCAGGACATCGCCGACGATCACCACCCGCACTCCAGAGAGGTCACCTTGGCCATCGCGCGTGTGGCGACGAAGCGTGTACGCATCGAGCAGCGCCTGCGTTGGGTGTTCGTGCGTGCCGTCGCCCGCGTTGAGCACCGCACCATCGATCCACCCGGCCGTGGCGAGACGTTCTGGGGCTCCCGAGGCACCGTGCCGAATGATGACGGCGTCGGCCCCCATCGCCTCCAGCGTCAGGGCGGTGTCCTTCAGGCTCTCGCCCTTCGACACCGAGGACCCCTTCGCGGAGAAGGTGATGACATCCGCGGACAGCCGCTTGGCCGCCAACTCGAAGGACAATCGCGTGCGCGTGGAGTCCTCGAAGAAAAGGTTCACCACCGTCCGTCCGCGCAGGGTCGGCAGTTTCTTCACCGAACGGTCGGTAACCGCAGCGAGTTCGGACGTGGTGTCCAAGATGAGCAGCGCCTGGTCGCGGGTGAGGTCAGCAGCGGAGAGCAGATGCTTACCGAGCATGCTCAGCGTCACTTTCGATCAGAACGGCGTCGTCCCCGTCGGATTCGACGAACCGAACGCGAACCGCCTCATCGGTAGCGGTCGGCAGGTTCTTGCCGACAAAGTCCGGCCGGATGGGCAACTCGCGGTGGCCTCGATCGACCATCACCGCGAGCCGAACCGCGGCCGGCCTACCGATGTCATTCAAAGCATCGAGTGCGGACCTAATGGTGCGCCCGGAGTACAGGACGTCGTCGACGAGCACAACCGTTCGGCCATCGATACCGCCGGTGGGAATGTTGGTTGGTTCGAGCGCGCGCACCTGCCGTAACCGGAGGTCGTCGCGGTACAGCGTGACGTCCAGGGCTCCGCTGGGAACCGCGTGACCCTCGATCTCGGTGATGTCGTGCGCGATTCGCTGGGCAAGCCAGACACCACGTGTTGGGATCCCCAGCAGGACGAGATCGTCCACTCCCCGGGATTTTTCAATGATTTCGTGGGCCATGCGTCGAATAGCGCGACGCATGTCAGACGCGTCGAGGACCTCGCGCGCAGGCACCAGCAAACCTCACCTTCCCCGCCTCACGGGACGGGCTTAAAGGGACGTCTCCAAACCTACCGGACCTGCCAGATTGATTAGACGCCGCCGCCGGGACCGGCGCTGCCCATCTTGTGCACACGCATGCCATTGGTGGTCCCAGGAATCCCGGGAGGCACGCCAGCAACAATCACCACTCGCTCGCCGGCCGTTGCCCGACCGATGTCGAGCAGCGCCTTGTCGACCTGCATCACCATGTCGTCGGTATGACGAACCTGCGGGACGAGGAACGTTTCGACACCCCACACCAGCGCGAGTTGGCTTCGGACCCGCGGATTGGGCGTGAACGCCAACAACGGAATGGAGCAGCGCCACCGAGCGATGAGCCGGGCCGATCGTCCCGTCTCGGTGAAAGCAATGAGGTGGCTCGCCTGAACGTACTGCGCGGATGTCACAGCCGCGTGCGTCAATGCCCGAGCGGTGGACCCGGTAGCCGTCTCCTGCAAGGGCGGCAAGGTGTCGAGTGCTTCGGCTTCGACGTGCTCGATGATCCGCGCCATCGTTTCAACGACCAATGGCGGATTGTGACCCACGCTGGTTTCCCCGGACAGCATGAGTGCATCGGCACCGTCGAGGACCGCGTTCGCGACGTCGCTGGCTTCGGCGCGCGTGGGTCGAGTGGCAGTGATCATCGAGTCCAGCATTTGCGTCGCGACGATCACAGGTTTGCCGGCCTGCCGACACAGTTGGATGGCACGCTTTTGCACGAGGGGTACCTGCTCCAGCGGCAACTCCACGCCCAGATCCCCGCGAGCGACCATGATGCCGTCGAAGGCATCGACGATTTCCTGGAGATTCTCGATCGCCTGTGGCTTCTCGACCTTCGCCAGAACGGGTACGCGAATGCCTTCGTGTTCCATGACCTCGTGTACGGCCGTGACGTCTGCGGCGGTGCGCACGAAGGACAGCGCGATCATGTCCGCTCCCGTGCGCAGGGCCCACCTCAGGTCCTCGATGTCCTTCTCGGACAAAGCGGGCACGCTCACCGGCACACCGGGGAGATTGAAGCCCTTGTTATCGGAAACCCGCCCGCCTTCCACGACCGTGGTGTGAACACGCGGACCTTCGACCTTCGTCACCCGAAGCTCGATCCGGCCGTCGTCAACGAGGACGAGGTCTCCGGGATGGACATCATTCGGCAGACCATCGTGCGTGGTGGACACCATGGTGACGTCACCGGGTACGTCCTCGGTGGTCACGATGAATTCAGCACCGGGCTCAAGAAGAACCGGCCCCTCGGCGAAAGTACCGAGTCGGATCTTGGGCCCCTGAAGGTCGACAAGAACCCCGACTCCCCGACCCGTGGCATCCGACGCCTCGCGGACCGCGAGGTAGGCCTCGCGATGGTCGTCGTGCGACCCGTGGGACAGGTTCAAGCGAGCGACATCCATCCCCGCTTCCACGAGTCCGAGGATTTGCTCGCGGCTCGAAGTTGCAGGCCCGAGAGTTGCCACGATCTTGGCTCGACGCATAAGCGGAACTTTAGCCGTAAGCGGTTACACAGTCAGCGGCCGCGCCGATGCCTTGATCGGTGTCGGAAGGTTGGTCGACCCCATCAGGTATCGGTCCACACTGGCGGCCGTCGCACGACCCTCGGCGATGGCCCAGACGATCAGTGACTGGCCGCGCCCGGCGTCCCCTGCGACGAATACTCCCTCCAGCGAGGTGGCGTAGTCGTCGTCTCGAGCGATGGCACCGCGCTCGGTCAACTCCAGTCCGAATTGCTCGACGAGCGGACCCTGCTCGGGGCCGGTGAAGCCCATTGCCAGGAACACCGCGTCCGCCGGAATGGTTCGCTCGGATCCGGGAACCGGCTCGAAGCGGCCGTCCTTCATCTCTACCTCGGTGAGTTCGAGGGAACGCACGTGGCCGGACTCGTCGCCCACGAAGCGTTGGGTCGAGACGGCGAACACGCGCTCGCCACCTTCCTCGTGGGCGCTGCTGACGCGGTATGTCATGGGATATGTGGGCCACGGTTGCGCGGCTGGGCGCTCCTGCGATGGCCGCGGCATGATCTCCAGTTGGGTGACGCTCGCCGCGCCTTGACGGTGAGCGGTACCCAGGCAGTCGGCGCCGGTGTCGCCACCGCCGATGATCACTACGTGTTGGTCCTTGACGTCGATCGGCGACTCGTTGATGTCCCCTTCTTGAACCCTGTTGGCGAGCGGCAAATACTCCATGGCTTGGTAGACGCCCTGGAGTTCACGCCCGTCGATCGGTAGATCTCGCCATGCAGTTGCACCCGTGGCGATAACAATGGCGTCGTACCGACGACGCAGGTCGGCAACGGTGATGTCGACACCTACCTCGACGTTCGGCCGAAACTTCACGCCCTCGGCTTCCATCTGGGCAAGCCGCTGATCAAGGTGGTGCTTTTCCATCTTGAATTCCGGGATGCCGTAGCGAAGAAGCCCGCCGATTCGATCAGCGCGCTCGTAAACCGCGACGGTATGGCCGGCACGAGCCAATTGCTGTGCCGCCGCGAGACCGGCCGGTCCCGATCCGATCACGGCAACGGTGCGCCCGGTCAGTGACTCGGGCGGCTGTGGGGTAATCCAACCGGCCTCCCAGGCACGATCGACGATGGCTACCTCGACCTGCTTGATGGTGACCGGATCGGAGTTGATGCCCAACACGCACGCTGCCTCGCAGGGCGCCGGACAGAGCCGACCGGTGAACTCCGGGAAGTTGTTGGTCGCGTGCAACCGCTCGATTGCCTGTCCCCAGTCGCGGTCGTAGATGAGATCGTTCCACTCCGGGATGAGGTTCCCGAGCGGGCAACCCTGGTGGCAGAACGGAATGCCGCAGTCCATGCATCGACCGGCCTGCTTTTCCAGGCTCCTGGCGTCGAAGTCCTCGTAGACCTCGCGCCAGTCCTGGATTCGGATGTCGACAGGTCGCCGCTCTGGCAGCTGCCGCTCGGTTGTGAGGAATCCACGTGGATCAGCCATTGCCGCCTCCCATCACCGCGAGAACCGGGTCCTCGCCCTTGGCGAGTGCCTCCTCGCGGAGTCGGAGTACTCGCTTGAAGTCCTGCGGCATCACCTTCGTGAAGCGGGACTTCGCGTTGTCCCAGTCGGCCAGCAGGGCTGCACCCACCGCCGAATCGGTTTCCTCTACATGGCGCGTGATGAGCGCGCGTAGTTCATCGGCATCGTCCGCGCTCAGAGGATCGAGATCCACCATCTCCGGGTTGACCCGACTCGGCGACAGGTCCAGGACGTAGGCGATGCCACCGGACATTCCGGCACCCAGGTTTCGACCGACGGATCCGAGGATGACTGCAATACCTCCGGTCATGTACTCCAGCGCGTGGTCTCCCACCCCTTCAACGACGGCGTGGACTCCCGAATTGCGAACACAGAAGCGCTCGCCCACCTGGCCACGAATGAAGATCTCGCCTCCCGTGGCTCCGTAGGCGATGACATTGCCGGCGATGATGTTGTCCTCAGCGACGAAGGGTGCGCCGCGATGTGGTCGGACGGTCAACCGGCCACCGGACAGACCCTTACCGAGGTAGTCATTCGCATCACCCTCGAGCCGCAGCGTTACACCGGCCGGAACGAAGGCTCCGAAGGATTGCCCCGCGGAACCCTGGAAGGTGATGTCAATCGTCTCGTCGGGCAAGCCGGCACCGCCGTGCGCCCGGGTGACCTCCGAGCCCAACATGGTTCCGACCGTGCGGTTCACGTTGCGGATGGGAACATTCGCCCGAACCGGCTCACCGCGTTCGATCGCCGGGCGACACATCTCGATCAGTTCGGTGTCTAACGCAGCATCGAGGCCATGGTCTTGCGCCACAACGCGACGGCGCGGTTCACCCTCCGGCAGATCGGGTACGTGAAGGATCGGGCTGAGGTCAAGACCGTCGGCCTTCCAGTGATCGATGGCGCGACGCATATCGAGCACCTCAGCATGACCGATCGCCTCGTCCAAGCTCCGGAAGCCGAGTTCGGCCAGGTACTCACGCACTTCCTGGGCGATGAACTCAAAGAAGTTGACGACGAATTCCGGGGCTCCCCGGAACCGTTCGCGCAACACCGGGTTTTGGGTGGCGATCCCCACCGGGCAGGTGTCGAGGTGGCATACCCGCATCATCACGCAGCCCATGACGACCAGCGGAGCGGTGGCGAATCCGTATTCCTCGGCACCCAGCAAGGCCGCGATGACGACATCGCGTCCCGTCTTCAACTGACCATCGGTTTGCACCACAACTCTGTCCCGCAAACCGTTGAGCAGCAAGGTCTGCTGGGTCTCCGCTAAGCCCAACTCCCACGGCGCACCGGCGTGCTTGAGCGACGTGAGCGGAGAGGCTCCGGTACCACCGTCGTGACCGGAAATCAGGACGACGTCCGCGTGCGCCTTGGAGACGCCCGCGGCGACCGTTCCCACACCGACTTCGGCGACGAGCTTGACATGCACCCGCGCCCGCGGATTCGCGTTCTTCAGATCGTGGATGAGTTGTGCCAGATCCTCGATCGAGTAGATGTCGTGGTGCGGCGGCGGTGAAATAAGACCCACGCCTGGCGTTGAGTGGCGGGTCTTGGCAATCCACGGGTAGACCTTGTGGCCAGGCAGCTGACCACCCTCGCCCGGCTTCGCACCCTGGGCCATCTTGATCTGGATGTCGTCACTGTTGACCAGGTACTCGCTCGTCACGCCAAATCGACCGGACGCCACCTGTTTGATCGCCGAACGCTTCGAATCGCCGTTCTCCAACGGGACGTACCGTTCGGGATCCTCGCCACCCTCGCCGGTGTTGGATTTGCCACCGAGACGGTTCATCGCGATCGCGAGAGTCTCGTGGGCTTCGGCGGAAATCGATCCGTAGGACATCGCACCCGTGCTGAAGCGGGCCACGATGGATTCGATCGATTCCACTTCCTCGATCGGTACCGGCTCGCGGACACCCTCTTTGAAACCGAAAAGACCACGTAGCGTCATCAGACGCTCGGCCTGCGCATTTACACCCGAGGTGTACTCGCGGAAGATGTCGAACTTCTTCTCGCGCGTCGCATGCTGGAGTCGGAAGACCGTCTCCGGGTCGAACAGGTGCGGCTCCCCGTCGCGACGCCACTGGTACTCGCCACCGTCGGCGAGAACTCGGTGCGCCGGTGAAATACCCGAGGGCGGGTACGCGGTCGCGTGACGACGCGCCACCTCCTCGGCGAGCACGTCCAGACCGATCCCGCCGAGCTTGGTGACCGTGCCGGTGAAGTAGGCATCGACCAGTTCTTGTGACAGCCCAATGGCCTCGAAGATCTGCGCTCCTCGGTAGGACGCAACGGTGGATACACCCATCTTGGACATCACTTTGAGCAGGCCCTTGCCCATCGCCTTGATGTAGTTGCGAACGGCCTTCTCGACGCTCACGCCTTCGATCACGTGGCGATGGACGAGGTCCTCGACGGTTTCCAGGGCGAGGTACGGATTGATCGCGGCAGCGCCGTAACCGACGAGCAGCGCCACGTGGTGGACCTCGCGGACGTCGCCAGCCTCAATCAGCAGGCTGATCTGGCTGCGGGTCTTGGTTCGCACCAGGTGGTGATGAACCGCCGCGCACAGCAGCAGCGACGGGATGGGCGCCTGCTGGGCATTGCTGTCGCGATCGGACAGCACGATGAAGCGCTTGCCCTGTCGGATCAGCGCATCAACCTCATTGAAGATCTCGCCGAGTCGCTTCTCCAGCGCGGCACCTCCGCCGCCGACCGGGTACAGACCCTTGACGCGTGCGGCGGCGAATTCCGGAAGCGTGCCGTCGGCGTTGATGTGCAGGATCTTCGCGAGTTCGTCGTTGTCGATCACCGGGAATGGCAGCAGCACCTGACGGCAATGTCCCGGCTGGGATTCCAGCAGGTTGCCCTCCGGTCCGATCAAACTTGCCAGGCTCGTGACGATCTCCTCGCGGATCGCGTCCAACGGCGGGTTGGTGACCTGCGCGAAGAGCTGGCTGAAGTAGTCGAACAGCAGCCGCGGCCGATTGGACAGCGCGGCGATGGGCGTATCGGTTCCCATCGAACCGATCGGTTCGGCACCGGCCTTCGCCATCGGCTCCATGATCACGCGCAGTTCTTCTTGCGTGTAACCAAACGTCTGCTGACGACGAGCCACCGATTCGTGGGTGTGCACCACGTGCTCACGTTCGGGAAGTTCCTCAAGATGGATGATGCCGGTCTCGAGCCACTCGTCGTAGGGCAACTCGGCCGCGAGTTCGGCCTTGATCTCATCGTCTTCGATGATGCGACCGGCGGCGGTGTCCACCAGGAACATGCGCCCGGGTTGGAGGCGTCCCTTGCGCACGATCGTCTCGGGATCGAGTTCCAAAACACCGGCTTCGGATGCGAGGACGACCAGACCCTCGTCTGTCACCCAGAAACGACCCGGACGAAGCCCGTTGCGGTCGAGGACGGCGCCGATCTGCGTGCCGTCGGTGAAGCAGACGTTCGCGGGGCCGTCCCAGGGCTCCATCAACGTGGCGTAGAACTCGTAGAAGGCTCGGCGCCGCGGATCCATGTCCGGGTTGTTCTCCCAGGCCTCGGGAATCATCATCAACACGGCCTGCGGAAGCGACCGGCCACCGAGGTGCAGAAGTTCCAGCACCTCGTCGAAGCTCGCTGAATCGCTCGCTCCGGGGGTGCAGATCGGGAACAGCCGTGTCATGTCACCGGGAATGACCTCACTGGTGAGCATCGCCTCCCGGGTGGTCATCCAGTTGCGGTTGCCCTGAACGGTGTTGATCTCACCGTTGTGTGCGATCAGCCGGTAGGGGTGCGCGAGCGGCCACGAGGGGAAGGTGTTGGTTGAGAACCGCGAGTGGACCATCGCAAGGGTGGAGGCGATATCGGGTTCGCTGAGATCCGGATAGAAGGGCGTCAACTGATCGGTGGTGAGCATGCCCTTGTACACGAACGTTCGCGAGGACAGAGAGGCGAAGTACACGCCGAGTTCGTTCTCGATGCGCTTGCGCATGCCGTAGATAAGGCGGTCGAGGTCCAAACCCCGCGCACCGTTCTCCGGATCCGCATCCGAAACGAAGATCTGCCAGAAGGCCGGCATGCACGCTCGTGCGGTAGTTCCCACCAACGAGGCATCTGTGGGCACCTCACGCCAACCGAGGATGCTCACGCCCTCGTCTTCGGCGATCGCATCGATCGCTGCGAAGACCCGCGCCTGCTCGTCGGCCCCTACTGGCAGGAAGCCGATTCCAGTGGCGTAGCTACCTGCCTCGGGAAGGTCCAGGCCGCTGACGCGTCGCAGGAGAGCGTCGGGGACCTGCAGCAGGATGCCCGCGCCATCACCGCTGTCTGGTTCGCTGCCGGATGCACCGCGGTGCTGGAGGTTCTCCAAGGCGGTGAGCGCCTGCTTCACGACGGTGTTGGAGGCTTCTCCACTCAGGGTTGCCACAAACGCCACGCCACAGGCGTCACGTTCGAACCTCGGGTCGTACAGACCCTGGGCGGCCGGGGCGCTGGAGTAATGAGAGATGGAGCGCACGGGGGAACCTTTCGTCGCCTCGAGATCATGCCTAGGCATGGCAGTTCGATGGCATATGCCGGAACTGTCATGTGGTGCAGGCACGGGACGACGTTGGCCCGTGGGGTGTGAAGTCTAACCCGACTCGACCTTCGAGGACTCCTCAGCCTCACCGCTGGCGAGCACTTCCCTTCCGGGGCGGGTGCGTGCCGACCAGACCAGGTAGATCAGGGCACCGAGCCCGACGATGATGGAGGTCCAGACATTGAGTCGGATGCCACCGACGGTGTTGACCGGATCGATGCGCAGGGCCTCGATCCATACCCGGCCGGCGGTGTAGAGCAGGACGTACAGGGCGAACGCCCGACCATGGCCCATGGTGAAGCGCCGGTCGGCCCAGATAACCACGAGCGCTACCCCGACCAGCCACAGCGACTCATACAGGAACGTCGGGTGGAAGGTCTCGAAAGCTTCGTATCCGTCGGGGCGGCGGGCCGGCGAGATCTCCAGCCCCCACGGCAAATCCGTAGGCCGTCCGAACAGTTCCTGGTTGAACCAGTTGCCCCATCGTCCGATCGCCTGAGCGAGCGCGATGCCGGGTGCGATGGCGTCGGCGATCGGGGGCAATGCCACGTGGTGTCGACGTGCACCGATCCAGGCGCCAAGCGCCCCGAGCAGGACCGCACCCCAGATGCCCAGACCGCCGTCCCAGATTCGAAAGGCCGCCGCCAGTCCACGACCATCGGGGCCGAAGTAGATCTGCCAGTCGCTCAGTACGTGGTAGATCCGGCCGCCAACGATCCCGAAGGGAACCGCCCACAGGGCAATGTCAGTGATCAATCCCGGCTGCCCGCCCCGGGCTACGTACCGTCGGTTACCTAGCCAAATCGCGACGACGATCCCGAGGATGATCGCCAGCGCGTAGGCGCGGACCGGGACCGGACCGATGCTCCACGATCCCTGCTCTGGACTCGGGATCGACGCGAGAACATTGCTCGCAAGCACACCTGCGCTCATGGACATTAGCCGCCAGCACTAGCTGCCGGCGGCCTCGGTGATCGCCGCGAGCAGTGCCGCCTTATCGGCGAGCGTCGCATTGGGGACCTCGATGCCGTTGACTTTGCCGAACGGCGTTCCCGCCACACCGCCGTCGTAGAACTCCTGCGTCGAGTTGGCTGCCCAGACCCGGTAGGTCTCATCGGCCACACAGGTGGAGAAAGCATCGAGGCTGTCTCCGCTCATGCCGATCTCCTCGGCGATAGCGATGAAGTCGTCGTTGGGCCAGCCATCGCCCTCTTCCTGAGGCTGATTGGAGTACACGGCGTCGTGGAACTCGCGCGTGTAACCCTGGTCGATAGCGCAACCCCACGCGGCGATGGCTCGGTTGGATGCATCGTTGCCCAGGTTCCTGTCGAGGAAGGCAGTCGGCCGCCAGATGACCTGTGCCACACCGGTCTCACCGAGCTCGGCGATCCCGGCACCATTGGCTTCCTCCAGTGCCGCGCAGGCAGGACATTGGAAGTCTTCCCACAGTTCGATGACCGGGGCACCTTCGGCAGCAGTTCCGTAGGGAACGCCGAAGGCCCATTCGCTATCGGCTCCGAGCACACCTTCGGGAACAGGTGCTGTGGGATCGGGCTCGATAATGTCGATGGCGTTCGCGTTCTGCTCGGAACTGCGGGCGAAAAGGGCCACACCGATGATGCCCGCAACCACGGCCAGGACGGCCACGGCGCCGATGATCCGGACCGTGCGTTCGCGACGCTTCTCGCTAGCCTGCGCTGCCTCCCGCGCCGCTGCCGCCCGCTCTCGCCTGTCCCTGCTGCCGCCTGCCATCGAAACTCCATTCGTGCGTCACCGTCGTGGTGCAGAACTCCCAGGATAGTTCGGGGTGGACGACGGCGCTTCCGACGGGCCACCGAAATCGATCAGCCGATCTCAAGCGCCAGATTAGGAACCCGAACGCACGCCGGCGGCCAGTTCCGCGGCGAAGGCCGAGACGTCCGCAATCGCCTGATCGAAGGTCGGGGCATCAAGGATTCGCCGGATGAACGCCGATCCGACAATGACACCATCGGCGTAGGCAGCAATGGAAGCGGCCTGCTCCCCCGACGAGACGCCCAGGCCGACGCCGATTGGCGTGTCGGTATGCGAACGCACACGCGCCACCAGTTCCGGGGCTGCATCGCTCACCACGTCACGTGCGCCGGTGACACCCATCGTCGATGCCGCGTACACGAACCCGGTGCACACGCCGGACACGACATCGATGCGAGCGTCGCTCGACGACGGAGCGACCAGAAACGTTCGGTCCACGCCAGACGCATCGGTGGCATCAATCCACGGCCCGGCTTCCTCAGGGGTGAGGTCCGGGGTGATCACGCCGCTGCCTCCGGCATCGGCCAATTCACGAGCGAACCGATCCACCCCGAAACGCTCGATCGGATTCCAGTAGCTCATGACGTAGATCGCCTGGTCGACACCCGGCTCCAACCTGCGCACCACATCGAGCACATCCGACGTGGTTACGCCGGCCGCGAGGGCCTTCTCCACCGACTCTTGAATGGCCGGACCGTCCATCAACGGGTCCGAGTACGGCAGACCCACCTCGAGGAGGTCCACGCCCGCATCGAGCATGGCCTGAAGTACCTCGACGCTCTGATCGACGGTGGGGAATCCAGCCGGAACGTATCCGATGAGCGCCGCACGATTCCCATTCCTGGCAGCCTCAAATACCGCGGTGGATGCTTGATTCACCGAACGCTCACTCGCCCGACGTCGAGTTGAGGCCGAACCACCGCGCAGCGGTTTCAACGTCCTTGTCTCCACGGCCCGACAGGTTCACCACGATGACGGCATCGGGACCGAGCTCGCGACCCAATCGCATCGCGCCGGCAAGAGCGTGCGCGGTCTCGATCGCCGGAATGATGCCCTCGGTCCGACTGAGAACCGCGAACGCCTCCATCGCTTGACTGTCCGTCACCGGTTCGTAGGTAGCCCGACCGGTGTCGTGCAGCCACGCGTGCTCGGGACCGACGCCCGGATAGTCCAAGCCGGCGCTGATCGAGTGCGAGGGAACGGTCTGGCCCCACTCGTCTTGCATGACGTACGTGCGGGTGCCGTGCAAGACCCCGGGGGCTCCCATCGCGAATCGAGCCGCATGTCGACCCGTCTCGATTCCTTCGCCACCAGCTTCGTAGCCCACGAGTCGGACCTCGGGATCGTCGATGAACCCGGAGAACAATCCCATCGCATTCGATCCGCCGCCGACGCATGCCACCGCCGCATCAGGTAGCCGGCCCTCGATGGCCAGGATCTGCTCGCGGGTCTCGCGTCCGATCACGCTGTGGAAGTGGCGCACCATCCGCGGGAAGGGAGCCGGCCCCGTAACCGTGCCGAGAAGGTAGTGCGTGGAGTCGACGTTGGTGACCCAATCGCGCATCGCCTCGTTGATCGCGTCCTTGAGAGTCTGACTTCCCGTGGTGACAGGAACAACGGTCGCGCCGAGCAATTCCATCCGAGCCACGTTGAGCGCCTGACGCTGAGTGTCTTCGTAACCCATGTAGACGACGCACTCCAGACCCATCAGTGCCGCCGCAGTGGCCGAAGCGACGCCGTGCTGACCAGCCCCGGTCTCGGCGATGATCCGACTCTTGCCCATGCGAGCGGTGAGGAGAGCTTGACCGAGAACGTTGTTGATCTTGTGGGATCCGGTGTGGTTTAGGTCCTCGCGCTTGAGGTACACGCGCGCACCGCCGCACTGCTGCTCGAAGCGCCGCGCCCGGGTCAGCGGCGAGGGCCGACCGGTGTAATCGCGTTCCAGATCCGCAAGCTCCGCCGCGAACGATGGATCAACCAATGCGGCGTCGAACGCCTCTTCTAGTTGATCAAGCGCGGCCATCAGCGCCTCGGGAACGAACCGGCCTCCGTAGGGACCGAAGTGACCTTTTTCAGTCGAGCTATCCGCGGCCGCGCCCGGAGTCGCTTCCGTAATTCCTGCCGGAATGCCTGCGGTTGCCGTCATGACGACATTCTCTTTCCCTGCCGCAACGCCGGGTGCGCGCCGGCCGTAACAAGATCGTGCACTGCGGCCCGCGGATCCTTTCCAGTGACCAGGCTCTCGCCGACCAAAACCGCGTCAGCGCCTGCTTCTGCGTAGGCGATCAAATCGTGCGGTTCCCGAACACCCGACTCGGCGATCTTTATGCATGAATCCGGAATCAGGTGTGCGACTCGGGCGAACACCCCGCGGTCTATCTCGAGTGTCTTGAGATTCCTGGCATTGACACCGATGACGTCGGCACCGGCATCGAGCGCTCGGGAGATCTCCTGCTCGTCGTGAACCTCGACGAGCGGGGTCAAACCGAGGCTTCGCGCGCGCTCGACGAGAGAGACGAGTGCGTCCTGTTCGAGTGCGGCCACGATCAACAGCACGAGGTCTGCTCCGTAGGCGCGCGCCTCCCAGAGTTGATAACTGCCGACCACGAAGTCCTTGCGGAGAACCGGAATGTCCACGACCGCTCGCACCGACGCGAGATCATCGAGACTCCCGCCGAAACGGCGTTCCTCGGTCAACACGCTGATGCAGTGCGCCCCACCGGCTTCGTAGTCGCTCGCGAGGGCGGAGGGATCAGCGATCTCGGCGAGTGGACCCTTGCTCGGACTCTGACGCTTGACCTCTGCGATCACGCACACTTCGTCGGCCGCCAACACTGCCCGCGGGTCACGGGCCGGAGGCGTGCTCGCTGCTCGGTCTTTGAGTTCATCGAGCGGCACCTGCGCCATTCGCGCTGCCACGTCCTCACGGACGCCAGCGAGGATGTCGTCAAGGACGGTCACAGGGCCACAGTACGCCCGGCACGGCGACGGGCAATCGGGGCTCTAGACAAGCCACCGGGCTGATCCTTATCCGGCTCCAGACCCGAGGTAGGGAACGAAGTTACGCACGACTCCGAACGCGAGAACCGCGATCAGCACCCCCACCCACATTCGTGAGCGGCGGGCCTGCGTCGGAATGTCCACCCTTGGCCTACGTCCAGTCCATGCCCGAAACGCCCAAATGCCAAACGCGACGATCGCGAGCGGCCACGCGATGACGAGGAGGACGTTGTGGTCCAGCATTCCCGAAAAATCGCCGTGCAGAAGATCGTAGGTACCCCTCATCCCGCCACACCCCGGGCAATCGATGCCGAACCACATCTGACTCGGACAGCCCGGGTAGTGCCCGGGGACGTTGGGGTCCACGGCCCGTAGGTAGAGACTGCCGACAATCGCCGCGACGCCCGTGGCAACAACCGGGAGCAACCGTCGACGCAGGGAGCGCTCGTCGGTCACCATCTCCCGCGTCGTCACCTGTTCGACCACGGCTCCACCTTACGTCGGCTCGGCGAGTGGAATACGAACCCAGAACGACGTTCCTTCGCCCGCCTT
This sequence comes from uncultured Actinomycetes bacterium, assembly GCA_913061025.1. Lineage (GTDB taxonomy): Bacteria > Actinomycetota > Actinomycetes > S36-B12 > S36-B12 > S36-B12. Next base: position 27,387 of record CAJXUJ010000001.1, read on the forward strand.
GCTGGTAACGGTCGCGGACCCACCCATGTTGGACGCCAATCGGGAGACCAGGGCCAAGCCCAGGCCGGTACCCACCGGACGCACTCCGCGATAGCGCTCGTGGAGGGCACCGGGCTCGAAGGCGACGGCTATATCGTCCTCGGACAACCCTGGGCCTGAGTCGCGGACCTCGAAGACCCCGAAGGAGCCACCGGCGATGTCGGGATCAGTATGCAATGCCAGGTGGATTGCAGAACCCTGTGGCGAGACACGAAGCGCGTTCTCCATGAGGTTGTCGATGATCTGTCGAATGCGCATGGCGTCGGCGCGCACCATCACCGGTTCGGCCAACCGATCGACGGAGAAGCGGACGTCGTCGTTGTCACAGCGTGCTCGCCACACCTGCTCGGCTTCCTCGAGGACCTCACGAGCATCGATGTCGGCAGCGTCGATATGGAAGTCGACGGCGCCCATCCGCGCAAGATCCAACAGATCGTTGACCAATCGATTGAGCCGACTCGCTTCGCCAGCGATAGTCGACCCGACGGCGGGCAGTTCATCGGACGGCAAGACGTTGTCAGCCAACGCTTCTCCATAGCCCTTCACCGCCGTCAGTGGCGTGCGCAACTCATGCGAGACCGAGAGCAGGAATTCACGCTGACGACCCTCGGACACGACGAGTGCAGCATTGAGTGCGTTCAACGCCTCGGCGATGTCGGCAACCTCGGCAGGACCGGTCGGATTGAGATGTTCTTCGCGGCGCCCCTCGGCCATTCGATGTGCGACGCCCTGCGCATCACGAAGTGGTCGGGCCAAACGCCTAGCGACCAGGTAGGCGATACCCACGGCAATGAGCAGTCCCAGACCCAAGGCGGCCGCGATCCGCGTCAGGAACAGACCTGTGGTTTCACTCGCGACAGAAACCGGCTGGGTTAAGAACACCGCCCCTTGGGTAATGGGACGGCCCTCAATCAAGATGGCTTGCCCCTGATCATCCTGTCCGCGACCGGAAATCGAGTTGCCCGCCAACACCTCATCGACGAATTCCTGCGAGGCCCCCGGCGGCACGCCACCCTCGGGACCTATCAGATAACCGGTGACGTCCTCTTCGCGAAGAATCCGCTCAAGTGGTCGCGGGATGGGCTGATCCCGAGGAGCCCGAGCCTCGCGTCGGTCCACGTATACGGATGTGAGATCGGCGAGTCGACCGAGAGCACCGGTTGCCTCCGCAACCGCAGCACCCTGGACGAATGGAGCCGCTGCTACCCCGGCAACGAGAACCGCGATGGCAGCTATCGCGGACGCCAGGAGAACCGTCTGCGTGACGATTCCCAGACGTTTGCGTTGACCACTTTCAGCCATGTCGTGGAACTTCCGCCGCGTAGCCCACGCCGCGCACGGTGCGGATCGGACTCGCATCGCCAAGTTTCGAGCGAAGTTGCGCAACATGGACGTCGACCGTTCGAGTTCCAACCACCGCTGCGTAGCCCCAGACTTCGGCGAGCAGTTGATCTCGACTGAAAACCCGGCCCGGTTCGGCAACGAGGTGCGCGAGGAGATCGAACTCGGTGGCGGTGAGCGAGACCTCCTCCTCACCGAGGAAAACGCGTCGCTGGGTGGTGTCAACCGTGACATCCCCGACCGAGATCGGCCGACTGTCGCGATGGGCAATACCCGAGCGACGGACAAGCGACTTCACGCGAGCAACCACTTCGCGAGGACTAAAGGGCTTGGTGACGTAATCGTCCGCACCTAACTCAAGTCCGAGAACTCGATCGACTTCGTCATCGCGAGCGGTGCAGAAGATGACCGGAACCCAATTGTCCTCCGCACGCAACTGCCGACAGACCTCGGTGCCATCCATTCCCGGCAAGCCCACGTCCAGGATGATCGCCACCGGGTGCTTGGTGCGTGCGGCCGTCAACCCACCCGGCCCGTCGAATTCGGTGTGCACACCGAAGCCTTCACGGCTCAGGTAGAGACGCAACAGATCGGAGATGGGCTTTTCGTCTTCGACCACGAGGACGAGCCCGCGTTCACTCATGTCCCTAGCGTGGCAGACAGTGGAGCCGAAACTGCCGTTCCAGGGTCACGAACACGTACCTAGATGGTTTGGGAACTGTAAGAGGACCTGGCGGTGGCTACCCGCAACTAGCTCTGCGAGCCAATCGCGGGAGACTTCTTCTCCATGAACGCCCTGTGGTGGCTGTATGCCGTTGTTCTCGGAGCTGCACTCGCGAACCTCACTGTGTCGCTCGCCCTCCAGGCGAAAGCTCACTTCGTTTCCGATGTGCGCATTCATCGCCCAACCTTCCTGTGGGGGTTGTTCCTCGGACTCCTGGCGATGCAGGCATGGATCGCGTCCGCCGATTACCAGGCGACTCTGGTCGAGGTACCGACGATTGACGCCGTGGCGTTCCTGTGGGTACCGCTGTCGATCTTGGTTAGTTCGGTCTTCATCGGTGAGCAATGGTGGGAATCGTCACAAGCCGATACCCCCTCAAGCGCGGCCGAGCAGTTCCCGCGAGTCATCTCACCGGTCCTATGGGTTCTCGTGGTGATGATCATCGTCAATGAGGTTCAACGAGCGCTGCGCGGCGATCTAGCCGCGGACATCAACCTCTACTTCCCAGCGTTGCTGGCCCTCATCATGGGTGCTGGCCTCATCTGGCGCCGCTGGCGAGATTCCACGCTCCTGCCCGTCACTGTGCTGCTGACAATGATCGGTTACGTCGCGCTGGGATATTCGACAGTGGGAGCCAGCCCAGCTGGAGTGTGAGCGTGGGAAGGGACCTACGAGGTCGCGGACTTCGGCTTCTTGCCCAGTCCCATCGCCTGCATCACCTTGCCGACGATCGCGCCGACTACGACGAGACCAACCCCTACCCAGAACATCGGCCAATTGCCGAGAACGATTGCCAGCGTGCCAACAACGAATGCGATCGTGATGATGACGACGGCCGTCCAGGCCGCGGGGGTAGAGCCGTGATCATCGTGCTCGGGCACGAGGTGGCTGCTGTCCTGGGCTGCGTCCATGGTCCTATCCAATCACTCGTCGTCGATCGTGGGGTCAACACCCATGTCCAAGGACTCCCACGCGTCGCGCGGACTGCGGCCCGGGCGCTCGTAGCCTTTCCCGAGAGCAGCCCAGGTCGCACCGCGGGCGACAGCCAGGCCGCCTCCGGCGGCCAGCAGTATTCCGGCAACGATCGCAAGGAGCGGGTACACAGCCGACGTTGCGACGACTTCGCCGTAGCGGGGCAATTCGGTCCCGATCGATGACGCCTGCCACGCGGTGAATGCCGACCACGCCAGAACCAATCCGGCTGCCAGCACGAGGGCACCGATCACTCGTCGAAGCACACCGCGCGAACCGATGATCCCGGCGATACCGGCGGCTCCGAGAATCGGCATGGCCGACGCAAGGGGCGACAGCGTGGCACCACTGATCCCACGGAGGCTGGTCGCGGCAATATCGGTGTTGCCTAGCGCGTTGCCCGTTGTTCCGAGGAGGGATTCCTCGACCGTGACCCACGATGAGGACACTGCCCACCACCCCAGAGCCGAACCGGCAACCATCAATGCCAGGGCCAGGCCGTACTGCCTCTTACGGGTGCGCGCGGGGGAAGCTTCGTCGGCATCGGCGGGCATCACGAGTCGCGTCTTCCCACCGAGCGCAACGACGACGCCGTGGCCAGGGCCGCAAGAACCGCGCCCGCTTTGTTGGCGCACTCCTGCGCCTCGGCAACAGGGTCGGAGTCCGCAACGATCCCGGCTCCGGCCTGCACGTGCGCGACACCAGCTTGAATGACCGCGGTTCTAATAGCGATGGCCATATCAAGGTTGCCGCGGAAATCCACGTATCCGACCACTCCTCCGTAGAGCCCACGGCGGAAAGTCTCGAGTTCGTCGATGATCTCCATCGCGCGCACCTTGGGGGCACCGCTGAGCGTCCCCGCGGGGAACGTCGCGCGCAGGGCGTCGAGCGCGGTCACGTCGGCACCTAGCCGCCCGGTCACGGTGGACACTATGTGCATCACATGCGAGTACCGCTCGATCTGCATGAATTCGGTGACATCGACCGAGCCTGGTTCGCAGACTCGTCCAAGGTCATTGCGGGCAAGGTCAACGAGCATCACGTGCTCCGCACGCTCCTTGTGGTCGGCCAGCAAGTCACGAGCCAATTCCTGATCTTCTTCCGGTGTCCGGCCTCGCTTGCGAGTTCCGGCGATCGGGTGAACCGTGCATAGACCCTCGTCGACGGTCACCAGCGCTTCCGGGGATGAACCGACGACGTCGAATGCGCTGTCGTCACCAAGCCCGGGCTGCCCATCGCCCGACACTTCGCGTGGAATCCGAATCAGGTACATGTACGGGCTTGGATTAGAGGAACGAAGAACTCGATAGACATCGAGGGAACGCGCATCGATCGGCATCGAATAGCGCTGGGACAGAACGATCTGGAAAGCGTCGCCCGCGCGAATGTATTCCTTTGCTGCATCGACCGAGGCGAGGTAGTCGGCATCGGTGGTATGCGCGTGGATGTTCGGCGTGACCGCTTCGGTGACTACCGAAACATCGACGCCCGCGGGTCTCGCTAGGGCCGCCTGCATCTCATCGAGCCGCGCCGCGGCGTCTTGGTAGGCCTCGTCGACGCGCGCGTCAGACGCATCGAAGTTTATGGCTGTTGCGATCAATGTGACGGTTCCCCGAAAGTGATCGAGGACGGCTAGGTCGGTGGCGAGCAGGAACGCGAGATCGGGGACGTCCAGTGCGCTGGGGTTCGCATCGGGGAGTCGCTCGAACTGGCGAACGGCGTCGTAGGCCAGACAACCGACGAACCCGCTAGTGAAGCGCGGACCGGCATCAACCAAATCGCTGGGCGTATTCAGCACCGCCACCGATTCGCGCAATACGTCCCAGGCACTTCCAGTGGTCGGTAGCCCCACGGGCACCTTGCCGACCCAGCGCACCTGTCCGTCGCGTTCGGTGAGCATCGCTGCCGCACGAACTCCAACGAAGGAATAACGCGACCACGAACGTCCAGCCTCTGCCGACTCCAGGAGGAAAGTTCCTGCGCGGTCTTCGCACAGGGTTTCGAACAGCCCGATCGCCGTGAGGCCGTCGGCCAGCAACGTCCGCGTGACGGGAATAACCCGATTGTCCTGCGCGAGTCGGCGAAACTCATCGAGGTCCAGGGAGTCTTCACCGATCATCAAAGCCACCAACGTCGAAGCAACTCGTGGCCCCGGTGTGACATGCCGGACCGATTTGTTCGACCTGCATCAAGAGGGTATCGCCATCGCAGTCGACGAACAGCGCCCGAACGTGCTGGTGATGTCCGGACGTCTCTCCCTTCACCCACTGTCGGCCACGGCTGCGTGAGAAGTAGGTTCCACGCCGGGTTTCCACGGTTGCTCTGACCGCCGATTCATCCATCCACGCCATCATCAGGACCCGACCCGAGTCGTAAGCCTGCGCGATCGCCGGCACCAGTCCGTCGTCGTTGAAGCGGATGCGGGCGAGGATGTCATCGACCGGGTGATCGATCACATCACCCGAGACGGCTGCCCGATCGCGGTCATCCATGCAGGCTATTGTGCCGACGCACCGGCAACCCAGCGTCGGCGAGTGCCGACTTCACCTCCGGGATCGACAACTGACCGAAGTGAAAGACGCTGGCAGCAAGCACCGCGTCCGCGCCGGCATCTACCGCCTCGGGGAAATCCGAGAGCTTGCCGGCACCGCCGCTGGCAATAAGTGGAACGCTAACCCGCGCTCGGACCTGTTCGATCATGTCGGTGTCGAAGCCGCGGGTGGTGCCATCGGCGTCCATCGAGTTCAGGAGGATCTCGCCGGCGCCTCGCTCGACACCTTCCGTCGCCCACTCGAGGGCATCTATCCCCGTGCCTCGCCTTCCACCGTGCGTGGTCACCTCGAAACCACTGGGGGTCGACGTCTCCCCCGTGCAGCGGCGAGCATCGACGCTGAGGACGACGCACTGTGCACCGAACCGGGCACTGGCCCGGCTCAACAGTTCCGGATCCGCGATCGCGGCGGTATTCAGGCTGACCTTGTCGGCACCTGCGCGCAGCAGCCGATCGAAGTCCTCGACACTGCGGACGCCCCCGCCGACGGTGAGCGGGATGAAGACGCTCTCCGCCGTCCTGCGCACGACGTCGTAGGTGGTTTCCCTACTTCCCGACGATGCGGTGATGTCCAGGAAGACGAGTTCGTCGGCTCCCTGGGCGTCGTAGGTCGCCGCAAGCTCGACGGGATCGCCGGCATCGCGGAGGCCTTCGAAGTTGACACCCTTGACCACGCGACCAGCGTCTACATCCAGACAGGGAATGACGCGTACAGCAAGGGTCATGGGCGCGGCGGACCCCACTCGTACGGGTCGTAGCGTGCTTCGATCGCGGCGATGGCCTCGGCGAGGGTAAAGGCGCCGTCGTAGAGCGCCCGACCGATGATGGCACCCTCGATGCCCTCCGACGTCATGTCCGCGAGCTTGTGCAAATCCTCGAGATGGCTGATGCCCCCGGACGCGACAACCTTCGCCTTGGTGACCTTGCAGACGTCACGCAACAGATGGAAGTTCGGGCCCTTCATGGTGCCGTCCTTGTGGACGTCGGTGATGACGTAGCGGGCGCAACCGGCAGCATCAAGCCGGCCGAGCGTCTCCCACAGATCCCCACCCTCGGTGGTCCAGCCGCGGGCGGCGAGGGTGTGGCCCTTGACGTCGAGTCCCACCGCGATGCGATCACCGTGCTCTCCGATCACCCGCTCGGTCCACTCCGGGTTCTCCAGTGCCGCGGTGCCGAGGTTGACCCGGGTGCAGCCGGTGGCCAGCGCCCTGCTCAGTGACTCGTCGTCGCGAATGCCTCCGGACAGTTCGATCTGAACCCGATCACGTAGCGAGTGGACAACCTCGTTGATCGTGTCCGCGTTCGATCCACGGCCGAAAGCCGCGTCGAGGTCGACCAGGTGAATCCAGGTAGCGCCCTGGTCGACCCATGACCGCGCGGCATCGAGCGGGCGCCCGTAGACGGTCTCTGATCCGGCCTTGCCTTGGACCAAACGAACCGCCTGACCATCGGCGACGTCGACGGCGGGCAACAACTCGAGCATTGCGGGTTTTCCATGGCTCAGATTCACGGCGACAGCCTAGGTCACCGCGGTGAGAGGTCCTTGCTACCGCAGTCGATCCACCCAGTTGCGCAGCAGCGCGAGACCGGCCTCGCCGGACTTCTCCGGGTGGAACTGCGTGGCGACCAGTGCACCGTTCTCCACCGCGGCGACGAACCCACCGCCGTAGTCACACCACGAGACCTTCGGCGGGGGCAGCAGCGGATCGGCATCTTCACGCGCCATCTGCCGATTCATCTGCCAACGCCGCACGCCGTAGGAGTGCACAAAGTAGAAGCGCTCAGTTTCGACACCGCGGAAGAGCTCGGAGCCTTCGGCCACCTGCACGGTGTCCCATCCCATGTGAGGAAGAACGGGAGCGTCGAGTGCCTCGACGGTTCCCGGCCATTGGTCCAACCCCGGCGTTCGAATCCCGTGCTCGACTCCATCGGTGAACAACACCTGCAGGCCCACGCAGATGCCGAAGACGGGACGTCCGCCCGCGAGCCGCCGATCGATGAGTTGCCCACCCTTGATCGACTCGATTCCGGACATGCACGCGGCATAGGCACCGACCCCCGGAACCACCAGACCGTCACACTCGACCGCCGCATCGCGGTCGGCGGTCACCTCAACCCGAGCGCCGGCGTGCTCGAGCGCACGCTGCGCCGAACGGAGGTTTCCGCTTCCGTAGTCGAGGACGACCACCCGTGGAGCACCCATGCGCGAGTTGGCCCTGGTTCGATCGGTGCGTGACCGTTAGGACGCCGTCAGTGTTCCCTTGGTGGACGGCACACCGACCACGCGGGGATCAAGCGCGACCGCATCGCGCAGTGAGCGGGCAACTGACTTGAACTGTGCTTCCACGACATGGTGCGCGTTGCGCCCACTCAGAACGCGAACGTGCAGGGTGATCTGACTGGTGGCCACGATCGACTCCCAGATGTGGCGAGTCAGCGTGGTGTCGTAGCTACCGATCAACTCCACCAACTCTGGTTCCTCGTGCACCAGGTAGGGGCGACCGGAAAGATCCACGGCGGATTGCACGAGGCACTCATCGAGCGGGACAAGCGCATCCCCGTAGCGACGCAAACCTGCCCTGTCCCCCAGCGCCTCGTTGATGGCTTGACCGAGAGCCAACGACGTGTCCTCCACGGTGTGATGGGCATCGACTTCGAGATCACCGTCGGTCTTGACGGTCAGGTCGAAACCGCCGTGCTTGGCGAGTTGGGCGAGCATGTGATCGAAGAAGGGCACACCGGTTTCGATGGAACTCGTTCCCGTTCCATCCAGTTCGATCTCGACGAGAACGTCACTTTCCTTGGTCTTGCGTTCGACGCGTGCCGTCCTGCTCATTCGTTACCACCGTTTCCCTTGCCGTCGAACTGGAGAACTGCGAGAACCTCATCCAATGCAGCGATAAACCTAGCGTTCTCCTCCGGTGTGCCCACCGAGACCCGCAGCCAGTTCTCCGGGCCGGTTTCCCGGATGAGCACGCCACGATCGAGCAACCCTTGCCAAACACGGTGACGATTGGGGAAGGTTCCGAAGAAGCAGAAGTTGGCATCGCTGGGGGCGACGGTGAGGCCGCGAGACTCCAGCGCCCACGCTAGCTCGTCGCGTTGTTCGCGCAGCAGCGCCACATCATTTTGGAGTTCATCTGCGAAGTCCAAGGCGGTGCGGGCGACGGCCTGGGTAATCGCGGAGAGGTGGTACGGCAACCGCACCACCCGAAGCGCATCGATCACCGCGGGGTGGGCGGCTGCGTAACCCACTCGCGCTCCGGCCATCGCGAACGCCTTGCTCATGGTGCGGGTGACGACGACGTTGGGGTTGTCCGAGATGAGTTCCAGCGCGCTGCCAACCCCCTCGCGACGAAACTCTGCGTACGCCTCATCGACCACGAGCACGCCGCCAACGTTGGCAACAGCACGAGCAATCTGGGCAACGTCGTCCAGATCGATGCTGGTTCCCGTGGGGTTGTTGGGCGAAGCGAGGAGCACCAAGCTCGGTCTGTGCCCTGCGATGGCGGCGAGGCTCTCCTCTATGTCCACCGAAAAATCGTCGCGTCGCGGTACCGACACCAGCTCGGTGAAGGACTCGCGGGCGTACTCGGGGTACATCGAGTACGTCGGAGGAAATGTCAGGGCGATGCGTCCGGGTCCACCGAATGCGTGCATGACATGCGCCATGACTTCATTGGATCCGTTCGCCGCCCAGATCGACTCCAGCGGAAGACGGACACCGGACTCCCGTTCGAGGTAGTCGGCGAGCGCCTGCCGAAGCTCAGGGAAATCTCGATCCGGGTAGCGGTTCATGCCCACCGCAGCCCCCTCGACGTTATCCGCGAGAGCCTTCGCGAGAGCATCCGACGGTGGGAAAGGGTTCTCGTTGACGTTGAGCCGGACCTCTACGTCTAGTTGTGGTGCACCGTAGGGCGTGTGGCCGGCGAGATCGTCACGAATCGGGGGCTGGTACTGAGCCACCCCTACTCCCCCGGCTCCTTGGACTCGCCTGCCCGGAACCGGACGTTGATGGCGTCGCCGTGGCCCGGCAGGTCCTCGGCCTGCGCCAGCGCCACCACGTGACCGGCCACATCGCCCAGGGCAGTTTGGTCGTAGTCGATGACGTGGATGCCGCGCAGGAACGACTGCACCGACAGACCCGACGAGTGACGCGCGGCGCCCATGGTCGGAAGGACATGGTTCGAGCCAGCGCAGTAATCGCCGAGCGACACTGGCGACCACGGGCCGACAAAAATCGCACCGGCATTGCGCACCCGCATTGCGACGTCCCGGGCTTCACGGGTGTGGATCTCGAGGTGTTCGGCCGCGTAGGCATCCACCACACCCAATCCCTGCTCGATATCTCGCACCACGATGATCGCGCTCTGGATCCCGGTGAGTGCCTCGGTGATGCGCTCGACGTGCTTGGTCTGCGACACCTGCAGCCGCACTTCGCCCTCGACCGCGGCCGCGAGTTCGGGGCTCGTGGTCACCAGGACGGCGGCGGCGATGACATCGTGTTCGGCCTGACTGATGAGGTCGGCGGCAACAAAGCGCGCGTCTGCGGTGTCGTCAGCCAGGATCGCGACCTCAGTCGGACCGGCTTCGGAGTCGATCCCGATGATTCCCTGGAGTGCCCTCTTTGCGGCCGTGACATAAATGTTTCCCGGTCCCGTGACGAGATCAACCGGTTCGCAGCGCGAACCTTCGACGCGCCCACCCTCCACAAGATCCACGCCGTAGGCGAGCATCGCAACCGCCTGCGCTCCCCCAACCGAATACACCTCATCGACACCCAACAGCGAGCACGCGGCGAGGATCGTGGGGTGCGGCCAGCCGTCGAAGTCCTTTTGCGGTGGGCTCACGACTACGAGGGACCGAACTCCGGCCTCTTGGGCCGGGACAACGTTCATGACCACGCTGCTGGGATAGACGGCTCGACCTCCCGGGACATACAGCCCGACTCGATCGACCGGGAGCCACCTTTCGGTCACCGATCCGCCCGGGACGACCTCGGTGATGACATCGACCCGCCTCTGGTCGCGGTGCACCTTGCGCGCTCGTTCGATGGCGACCTCGAGGGCTGCCCGAACCTGCGGATCGAGGTCGAGGACCGCTTGGTCGATGACCTCGGCGGGGACACGGAGGCTTGCGGGTCGAACCCCATCGAACCGTTCACACGCGTCGAGCACGGCCGATTCCCCATGATCCCTGACGGCATCGAGAACCGGTTTGATCGTCTCCCCGGCGTCGGCGAGATCCATCGCCGCACGGGGAACGACGGTTCTCGGATCCGCCGAGGACTCACGCAAGTCGATGAGACGTAACACGACTCGGAGTCTACGCTCGAAGCATGGAACCGTCGTTGCCGCTCTTTCCGCTCACGACGGCCCTCGTGCCAGGCCTCGTCCTCCCGTTACACATCTTCGAGCCCCGCTACCGGCTCATGGTCGAGGAGCTCCTAGACAAGCCGGAGGATGAACGCGAGTTCGGGATCATCGCCGTGCGCGAGCGCAAGGCTCGCTCAGATGACAATCCAAGCCCCACGGAGGAGTTCTATCCGGTCGGTGTCACCGCTCTCCTGCGTCAGGCGGAACGACGCGAGGACGGCCGCTACGACATCGTCACGATCGGTGGGCGTCGGTTCCACATCGACGAACTCGACCGATCCGCACCACTCCTGCGTGCACAGGTGACCTACGTTCCCGAACCGGAGATCGACGGCACAGACCCCGCAGTCCAGGCACTCGCTGCCGCAGCGGCGAACGCCTTCGAGAAATACCGCGCGGTCCTCGGCGGACAGCTGGATGAAGAACGTTCCGACGACGAGCAGGTACCCGACGATCCCACCGTGCTCAGTTACCTGATTACCGCAGCCCTGGTGATCGATGCCGCAACCCGTCAGGAATTGTTGGCCTCACCCGACGCCCTGACCAGGCTACGGGCCGGCATGAAGATCCTGGCCTCCGAGTCGGCACTCATCTCCGCCCTCGGAGCGGTGCCGGCCCTTGACCTGCTGCAGTCCTCCCCGTCGGAGAACTAGGTGTCGGCTCGAAAGGAGCGGCACTCTCGGGGAACGCCTGCACTCGCGCTGTTGTCCAAGCAGAACATCCCGCACACAGTGCACGAGTTCGCACGAAAACCAGATCAGGCCGGCACCCACGTGGACTATGGACTCGAGGCCGCGGACGCGATGGGCGTGCCCCCAGCATCGGTGTTCAAGACACTCGTGTGGTCAACGAGCGACTCGTCCCCGCCCGCGCTTCTCCTGGCTTTGGTTCCCGTCGACGCACAGGTCTCACCCAAGATGTTGGCGGCGGCTGTGGGCGCGAAGAAAGTCGCCCTAGCAACCAGCGAGGCTGCCGAACGCGTCAGTGGTTCTGTGGTCGGGGCTATCAGCCCGTTGGGTATGCGCCAACGTCTTCCGGTTGTTCTCGATTTCAGCGCAGAAGGCCTGCAGGAGATCTTCGTGAGCGCAGGACGACGAGGACTCGAGATCTGCTTGGCGCCACGTGATCTCATCGCCGCGACGAATGCGACGGTGGCGCCCATCGCCGTCGCACCGGGCCACTCGTAGCCCGATCGTTCAGCCGCAGCTCTACTCGACGGGGGTCCCACGCTTTGCTCGCGCCGCGATCCAGTCACCCACCGCGAGCACGACGACGACGGATGCCGACGCAACGGCCCAGACCAAGAACACCCCGGGCATGGTCACTTCAAGGGGTCCGTCGACCACCACTTCTTCACTCGTCGTCGCCACGAGGCCCTCGATGTCCACCGAACCAAGCCGCGTTCCTACCTGCCACATGGCAAGCGTGCCGATCGCGCTCGCGATAAGGCCGGCGAGCAGCACACCGAGCAGGTGTTGACGACGCATGGTGGCCAGCGCGACGGTCAAGATCACTCCGGCAACAAGGGCGAGGGCGGCGAAGGAGACATCGGCCGCGAGAAACTCTTCGGGCTGAAACCCTTGTGTCCTGGCTCCGTCGGGGCGGATGGCGACCGTGGCGCGTGGCGCCAACTGCCACCACAGCACCCCGAGGGCCGAACCGCCCAGCAGTCCGCCGATAAGGCCAGCAATAACAACCGACCGTTCGGGGCGTTCACGCCGGCCACGTGCATCTTGACCTGCGACAGGCGACTCGTCCGGGCTGACTGCCTCAAGGCTGCCGGTGTCGGTCACCTAGTAACCGTACGACACATCACGACAGGCAGTTCGCCCCGAGCAGCGCCTTGAGATCTCCGTAGAGCGATGCACTCGGGGTCACCCGCATCACATCATCGAGACGAAGAACAGTTGTCTGCGTTCCACCAGTGAGATGCAGGTGCACTTCTGTGGTGCCCGGATGCTGCCGGAGCACCTCCTTGAGGCGTTCGACCAACGGCGGAACACACCGGCTGGCAGCGAGCGAGAGTCGAAGCGGTCCCGTCGACGCCTCGCTGAGATCGGGAGTCTCGACGTCCATCGCGATGACTCGCAACCCGTCTTCATCGCTTCGTTCCACGCGAGCACGAATGGCGACGATCGAGTCCTCGATCAACTTGGTGGATACCGATGCGTACGTCTGCGGGAACACCATCGCTTCGACCGAACCATCAAGGTCCTCGATATTCGCTATGGCCCAGGCCGAGCCCTTCTTGGTCGTCTTGCGCTGAACGCTGGTGAGCAATCCGGCGATCGTGACGATGGCTGACTCCAGAGAATCGTCGGCGATCAAGGACGCGATAGAGCGATCGGCGATCTGAGCGAGTGCGTGGTCAAGGCCGTTGAGCGGGTGATCGGATACGTAGAGCCCGAGCATGTCGCGTTCATGAGCCAGCAGCACACTCTTGTCCCACTCACCCAGTGGGATCGGTGTCTGTTCGGCCAGACCCGTGGCCTCCTCGCCGCCGCCGAGTCCACCAAAGAGGTCAAACTGCCCCGCGGCCTCAGCGCGCTTGATGTCCACCGCGGAGTCGATCACGATCTCATGTATCGAAACCAAGCCTTTGCGGGTGTGACCGAGGGAATCGAAAGCACCGGCCTTGATCAAAGACTCGACAACACGCCGGTTACACACATTCGCCTCGACCTTCGCGACGAAGTCGTGGAAGTCGGTGAAGCGGCCCTTCGATCGACGAGTCGCGATAATCGATTCGACAACGCCATCCCCAACATTGCGGATGGCGGACAAGCCGAAGCGAATGTCACTCCCGCGCGCGGTGTACGCCGCATCGGATTCATTGACGTCGGGTGGAAGGACCTTGATACCCATCCGACGACATTCACCGAGGTAGATGGCGCTCTTGTCCTTGTCGTCTTGCACACTCGTGAGCAGCGCCGCCATGTATTCGGCCGGATAGTTCGCCTTCAGAAACGCGGTCCAGTACGAGACCAGTCCATAGCCCGCGGTGTGGGCCTTGTTGAAGGCGTAGTCAGAGAACGGAACCAGGATCTCCCACAACGTGTCGATGGCTGAATCGCTGTAGCCCTTGTCGCGCATGCCATCGCGGAACGGAACGAATTCCTTCTCGAGGATTTCCTTCTTCTTCTTACCCATCGCACGGCGAAGCAGATCGGCCTTGCCGAGTGAGTACCCCGCGAGTTCCTGGGCGATCGCCATGACCTGCTCTTGATAGACGATCAATCCGTACGTGTCTCCGAGGATTTCCGCGAGCGGCTCGGCGAGTTCGGGGTGAATGGGCACCACCGGCTTGCGTCCGTTCTTGCGGTCTGCGTAGTCGTTGTGCGCATTGGCACCCATGGGACCTGGGCGGTAGAGCGCGAGGACAGCCGAGATGTCTTCAAAGTTGTCGGGTTGCATCGAGCGCAGTAGCGAACGCATCGGTCCACCGTCGAGTTGGAATACCCCGAGAGTGTCACCCCGCGACAAGAGTTCATAGGTGGCCGGATCCTCGAGCTCGAGCTCTTCGAGGACGATCGTGGTGCCGGTGTTCTTCTCGATGTTGTCGAGACAATCATCAAGGACCGTGAGGTTGCGCAATCCGAGGAAGTCCATCTTCAACAGGCCCAGCGATTCACACGCACCCATGTCGAATTGCGTGATGATCGCGCCGTCTTGTTCCCGTCGCCACACGGGAATGACGTCCATCAACGGATCGCGAGACAAGATGACTCCGGCGGCGTGAACGCCGGGTTGCCGCTTCAAACCCTCTAACCCCTTGGCGGTGTCGATCACCTGTCGGGCTTGCTCGTCCGACTCATACAACGATCGAAAATCCGCAGCCTCGGCGTACCGGCCGTCACCCGGGTCGAAGGCTCCCGCAAGGGAGATGTCCTTACCCATCACAGCTGGCGGCATCGCCTTGGTGATCTTGTCCCCCACCGAGTAGGGGTAGCCAAGAACTCGGGCGCTGTCCTTAATCGCCGCCTTGGCCTTGATCGAGCCATAGGTGACGATCTGCGCGACACGTTCCTCGCCATACTTCTCGGTGGCGTAGCGAATCATGTCCGCACGTCGACGTTCGTCGAAGTCGATATCGATATCGGGCATCGAGATGCGTTCGGGATTCAAGAATCGTTCGAACAGCAGGCCGTGCTTCATCGGGTCCAGTTCGGTAATCCCCAGCGCGTAGGCGATCATCGCGCCGGCAGCAGATCCTCGACCGGGCCCGACCCGGATCCCACTTTCGTGGGCGTAACGCACAAGGTCGGCGACGACGAGAAAGTATCCGGGGAATCCCATTTGCGAGATGACACTCAACTCGTAGTCCGCCTGGGCACGGACATCGTCGGGAACCGCTCCGTGATACCGGTCACTAAGCCCACGCTCAACCTCGGCGCGCAGCCAGGTCTCCTCGGTGAACCCCTCCGGTACGTCGAAACGCGGCATGAGGTTGGCACCCTCATCGAACGAGACCTCGCAACGTTCGGCGATCAGCAAGGTGTTGTCGCACGCCTCGGGGAGCTCGGACCAAACCGAGCGCATTTCCTGAGCGGACTTCAGATAGAAGTCGCGAGCGTCGAATCGAAAACGCTTCGGATCGTCCATGGTGGTGCGGGTGCCGACGCACAGCAAGACTTCGTGGGTGTCTGCATCGGTTGCGTGGACGTAGTGGAGATCGTTGGTTGCCACCAATGGAAGATCGAGATCCCGAGCGATCTTGATGAGGTCCTCGCGAAAGCGCCGCTCGATCGCCAGGCCGTGGTCCATGACTTCGCAGAAGTAGTTGCCCGGACCGAGGATGTCGCGGAAATCCGCAGCCGCTGCGCGTGCTTTCTCGTACTCACCGGCCTGCAGCCATCGATTCACTTCACCGCTCGGGCAGCCGGTGGTTCCGATCAGACCGGATCCGTAGCGATCGAGCAACTCCCGATCGAACCGCGGCTTGTGGTACTGCCCCTCCAGGCTGGCGAGCGAGGACAGTCGGAAGAGGTTGTGCATTCCCGGCGTTGTCTCCGCCCACAGCGTCATGTGCGTGTAACTGTGCTTGCCGCGACCGGCGCCCGGGTCCTCGGGGGTGCCTTCGTCAAACCCGCCGCCGAAGTCGAAGGGTCGTCGTTCGCTCCTCCCCTGAGGTGCGAAGTAACCCTCCAGACCGATGATCGGCTTGACGCCGGCAGCGCGAGCTTTCGTATAGAAGTCGTAGGCACCGAAGAGGTTTCCGTGGTCGGTCATCGCGATCGCGGTCTGACCGAGCCGGTTTGCTTCATCCATGAGGTCGCCGAGTCGGGCAGCTCCGTCGAGCATCGAATACTCGGTGTGGACGTGGAGGTGGACGAATTCGTCCTTACTCATGACTCATGCACCCCTCTCCGCCATCCCTCTCCGCCATCGAGATCGGCGGGCGAGGACGGGAGAGCACCGCTAAACCCTACGCCCCGCTGCGCCGTCGGATCAGGCCGACAGGCCGGCCCGTAAACGATCGAGCGCGTTTTGCAGATCGGCCGGATACGGGCTCTCGACGACAACCCGATCGCCCGTTTCGGGATGCTCAAATCCCAGCCGTCTCGCGTGTAACCACTGCCTCGTCAGCCCCAAATCTTGGGCCACCGTTGGGTCTGCTCCATAGGTCAAATCCCCCACGCACGGGTGCCGCATGGCCGACATATGCACCCGGATTTGATGGGTCCGACCAGTTTCTAGATGAACCTCCACCAGGGAGGCACGCGGCCACGCCTCGAGCGTTCGGTAGTGGGTGATGCTCGGCCGACCTCCGGCCACGACGGCCCACTTGTAGTCCTTGCTGGGGTGCCGATCTATCGGCGCATCCACCGTCCCTTCAAGCGGGTCGAGTAGCCCATGCACGATCGCGTGGTACTCCTTGTCGACAGTGCGCTCCTTGAACTGTCGCTTCAACGACGTATAGGCCCCCGGAGTCTTCGCCAGCACCATCGCGCCTGTGGTTCCCACATCGAGGCGATGGACAACACCCTCGCGCTCCGCGGCCCCGGTCGATGCCAAACGATGGCCCGCCGCTGCAAGCGAACCGGTGACGGTCGGACCCGACCACCCCGGACTCGGGTGGGCGGCGATACCAACCGGCTTGTCAACGACGACCACGGAATCGTCCTCGAAGAGAATCGGGATCTCCTCGATGGGCCCCGCACTCGGTTCCGGATCGCTCGTCGAGACGTCATCGACCTCGATCATCTCGCCGGCATCGAGCCGGTGTGACTTGGCGACAAGCCTTGAATCCACCCGGATCTCCCCGGCGTCGACCATGGCGCTCACTCGGGCACGCGACAAACCGAGCATCCGACTGACGGCGACGTCGATTCGCTCACCGACGAGTCCGTCGGGGACCGGCAGGGTCCGTGTCACGACCCACTTCCGCGTGTTTCGGACTCGTCGTCGTTCTCCGCTTTATCCCCTGCCTCAAGTTCGGCCTCACCCGCGAGGGGAACACCGCGCCAAGCGAGGAACACCATGCCGATCGCCGAGCAGGTAATGGCTATGTCAGCAACGTTGAATACCGGGAAGTTCGGCAATCCGATGAAGTCGACTACGTAGCCCAAACCAGGGCCGGGGGGACGAATAAGTCGGTCGATCAGATTGCCCAGCAACCCTCCGAGCAGCCCTCCCAGCGCCAATGCCCACGCCGGCGAGGTGATCGTACGAGAGAAACGAATGATGACGGCACCGACGATGATCGCGACGATCGTGAAGATCCACGTGTATCCGGTGCCCATACCGAACGCCGCGCCGGTGTTCTCGACGTACGTCAACCGAAGGAGCGGATCGATCAGATAGATCGGGCCCTCACCAGATTGGATGCGCGGTCGAAGATCGGCGAGCGCCCATGCCTTGGTCAGTTGGTCAAGAACCACCACACCGGCAGCGGTCCCGCCAAGGACCGCGAGGACTATCCGGTGCGCACGCCGAGCGGGGCCATCAAGGGCCCTCGAGGAAGTGTGCGACACGTGGCCAGCCTAGGTGGCCCCGGCACACGGACTAGAAACGCTCTTCGGCTTCCTTGCACGAGCGACACAGCGTTGCCCGCGGGAATGCCTGGAGTCGGAACTTTCCAATCGGCTTCCCGCACGACTCGCACACGCCGTAGGAACCATCATCGATTCGGGCCAGCGCATGGTCCACCTGGTCGAGCATGTCGCGCGCATTGTTCGCAAGGGACATCTCGTGCTCACGCTCGAAGGTCTTGCTGCCAGCGTCCGCTTGGTCATCGCCGGCTCCATCCCCGGAATCACGGATGAGGTCCGCGAGCCCTTCCTCAGCCGTGGCGATCTCTTCCAAGAGCCGAACGCGCTCGCTCAGCAACTCGCTTCGGACGTCCTTCAATTCCTTGTTGGTCCACGGCGACTCGTCCTCGCGAACTACGGGACGCTTCTTGGCCGCCTTCGCAACGCTCTTCTTGGG
>CAJXUJ010000002.1 GCA_913061025.1 uncultured Actinomycetes bacterium
GCCTTGAGCCCGGAGTTCCAGGGGGAGATGAGCGGTGGGCAGGGGCGCCTGGTGCGGATGGCACTCGCTCACTGTGGGCTGCTGACCTAGGAGGTCTTTTCCCGCACCTGACGACCCCGGGTGCCGGTGGTCGCTCTCGTCACTAGTTCAGGAGCGAGCGAGGTCGGGAAACTGCGGTGGTCGCTTCTCCGATCGCGCCCGCATGGCCTCTTGCAGATCCGGCCACTCAAAGGCCTCGGACATTGCATCAAGGGATGCCGCAACGGTCTCGGCGAGGGACAAGCCCTGCGACTGCAGTAACTGCTGCTTCATCATGGCGACGGACGCAGGGGAACTCTCTCGCGCCACCTGCATCGCCCACTCCAAAGCGGCGCCGAGCGGATCGAGTGACTGCGTCGCAAGCCCCAGCTCTGCGGCTTCTCGGCCAGTGATGGTTCGACCGGTCAAGAGGAGATCGGTAGCGGCCGGTAGACCGATGATCCGCGGAAGAATCCAGGAGATTCCATACTCCGCGACCAGTCCCAAGCGAGCGAACGTTGAGCTCATGGTCGCGTCAGGATGGACAAATCGCGCATCCGCGCTCACCGCCAGGACGAATCCGATTCCCGCGCAGGGCCCGTTGATCGCCGTGACAACGGGGGTCGTGAGGGTCAGTGCGACAACCGGAAGCGTCTCGACCGACTGGCCTCGGACGTAGGACTGCAGGTTTTCGCGGTTGCCTCCCAGGGTTGAGAGGTCCGCGCCGGAACAAAAACCGCGCCCAGCACCGGTCACCACGATTGCCCGGACCGACGCGTCGGCGTCGAGTTCCTGCAGCAGATTCGCGTAGGCAGGCCCCATGTCGGGGGTCAATGCGTTCAATCGCTCAGGCCTGTTGAGCGTGACGATTGCGACGCTGGGGTCCTGTTCGTGGCGGTTCACCAGAATGTCGTGGCTCTCCGATGAGGACTCGCTAGGGTCGTGACTCATTCGGGTAGCCAAGCACAGTCCCTGGCTCTACGCGCCCAGCAGGAGGAGAAATGTCCGAGAAGGATGCTGAGATCGGCAAGCCGCCTCAGAGCAAGAAAGGGATGACGATCACCTGGCGCGGCATCGTGCTCATCGTGATCGGCGTCGTCCTATTGGTCTTCGCGGTTCAGAACCTGCAGAGTGCCACCGTCTACTTCCTCGGCGTGGAGTTCAGCGTCTGGGTGTGGCTTCTCGTCGTCGGCTCGTTCCTGTTGGGCATGGTGCTCGGGGGAGTCGTGCGCGCGGGCGCACGTCGCCTTCGTAAGCCCAAGCCACCAACGCCCGGGAAGAAGTAGACCTACTCGTACGGGTCGACCCCAAGGAGAGTCTCGTCCTCGGGCGTGAGGTGCTCTACGGGCTCGTCGAATTGGTCGAAATTCGGATCGGCTCGTTCCTCGTCGGTTTCGTCGTCGAGGTAGGCGTCAGCCGCCGGATCGAAGTCGTCCACGGTGTGCATCGCTGATTCTTCTGCAGGAACCCACGGCCGCGGTGTGAGACCGCCGGCATGCATCGGGTCGTCACTTCCGTCTTCAGCATCCTCCATGGCGAGGGTTGCCTCGGTGTCTTCGAGCGGGTAGTCCAATCCATCGAGTGACCCCTCACCGCCGCCACCGTTGAGCGCGTTGTGAATGGCTTCGGCTTCCATCACCATGCTCAGGTGCTCTGCCTGGTCTGCAGCATCCCCCATCGGCCCATCCGTATCGGCGGTGGCTCGCGCGACCTCCTCGGGGGAGTCTCCATGAACCTGCATCGTGATCACCATCCCTCACTCGTCGGTGCCCTAGATCAACCGTAGTGGCTCCCGTGCGCGTAGCAGGTAGACCAAAGTCCCGACCTTGCGCAGAATTGGATGACATGGGTGGGGCACACGTCGCGCGACATGCATGGCGAATTCGTGTGCAACAGGCGCTGCTTGCCCGGGATAGTGAGGGCCTGCGATCCCTATACGACGAACTGGTCGATGACGTAGGCAACGACGCTGCCTCGCAGATCTGGTTCGACGCGGTGAGCGCTTTCGATGCAAGCGCCGTCACCGGGTGACACACTGAGACCGTGGACACACCAGATATCGATCCAGCGTTAATCGCTCGCCCCTGGGGAGCGCGTCGCCCGCAGAACCTCGTGATCGCGGCAGTATTCGTGGCACTCGCGGTGGCGTTGGTATGGCAAGCCTTTACCTACATCGGGGAAGGTACCGGTGGGGTCATTCCCTACATACTCGTGATCGCAGGTCCCCTGATATCGGGGTTCTACATCTGGTATTTCAACTTCCGTGACTTCGAGGCTGACTAGTAGCCCACATCTGTGACGAACGCTTGAGCCATCGATCTCAGAACATCTCTCGTTTCCCCGGACTTGACCAGCGGTTGCGCTCGGCTACCGGCGCTCTTCGACAACTTTTGCCCGTTCTCCTTGATGAGTGGGTGATGGAGGATGCGGGCGTGTTGGAACGCACTGCCGGGAAGAATCTCACTGACGCGACGTTGGACCGCGGTGGACGGTTCGAGATCGCTTCCGCGTACCACCACGTCCACACCCCAAAGGTCATCATCGACCACCGAGGCAAGGTGATAGGCAGGGATGCCATCACGGCGCCACAGGGTGGCATCCGGTTGTCCGTCGAGGTGCAACCGAACGGCTGTCACACCTGCCTGGAAGACCTCTGCGCGATCTCGGCAGGAAGCTGGGCAGTCGATTCCGGCGTATTCGTTCCAGTCTGATCGGGTGCACACACACGCATAGACGCAGGGCTCGGTCATCAGCACATCCAGTGCATCCCGGTAGTGGTCCATCCGAGTGTGCTGGGACCACGAGGGGAGTTCCGAAGCGCTCGTTGGCCCCACATGCCATTCGATACCGAGCCACTCGAGAGTGGTGAAAATGTCGGAGACGTACTCGTCTCGCACCCGAGACCGATCGAGATCGTCGATGCGTAGAACCAAGGTCCCGCCGTTGGAGCGGACGATCTCGTCGATAACCAGGAAATTGACGACGTTTCCCGCATGCAGGAAGCCACTGGGTGTGGGCGCGAGCCGCGAGCGCATGCGGTCAGGCTAGGCGATTGTCGGATCATTCCCGCCGCGTTGCGGTCGCCCTGAGACCTTGGTAGGCCTGTACCCATGTCTCGACGATCCGCATCAGTGGCCTCCGCCATCGCACTGTGCTTCCTCGTATGTGCGCCGCTGAGCGCGTCGGCCCAGACGAACGTGTGGCGAACCCTGGGTGATGGTGACGGGCTCGTCATCCTCTATCGCCATGCACTCGCTCCCGGTGGTGGCGATCCCGCGGATTTCGACGTGGACGATTGCTCGACTCAACGGAACCTGTCAGACGATGGACGTCGACAGGCACGCGATATGGGTCGGCAACTGCGCGTGCGAGGTGTAGATGTCAGCCGAGTACTGAGCAGCCCGTGGTGTCGATCCCGGGAAACGGCCGATCTGATGGATGTAGGGCGAGTCCGAGAACTCACACGGTTGGGGTCGGTATTTACCGCTCCAACGTCGGTGGCCCAGCGGCGCGAGGCTGCGACCCGTCGCTTGATTGAAAGGCACGCCGATCGGTCCGGGGTGATGATCCTCGTTGGGCACCAGGCGAACATCATTGACTTAACCGGTGTCGCGCCCACGTCCGGAGAAGGGGTCGTGGTTCGACACAACGAACAAGAACCCGGTGCCCTGGAAATCCTGGGCACCGTGCCCGCTCCAGACATAAGGGGCGGCCCGTAGGCCGCCCCAGTGGTGTCCGAGGGGGGACTTGAACCCCCATGCCCCGTAAAGGGCACTAGCACCTCAAGCTAGCGCGTCTGCCAATTCCGCCACCCGGACAGTGCTGCACGTCGCAACGTGCGGCGCACAGCATAACGCTGCAGTCATCACGACCGTCAGGGCAGGATAGGTGCATGTCCGAGACCCGAACTCTCGAAGACGAGGCCGTTGACATCACCCGCGATCTCATCCGGATCGACACCAGCAACTGGGGTCCCGATCCTCAAACCGTGGGGGAGGCAGAAGCCGCCGAATACTGCGCCGAGCAGTTACGCGACGTGGGATGGGATCCGGAGATCATTGTCACCACCAGTGATCGACGACGCGGGGTTGCCGTCAGGATTCCCGGCTCCGATCCAACGGCCGCTGCGATCGTGGTGCACGGCCACCTCGATGTTGTCCCCGCCGTTGCATCCGACTGGTCCCATCCTCCGTTTTCCGCGGAAATAGACGACGGGTTCATCTGGGGACGCGGGGCCGTTGACATGAAGAACATGGACGCGATGATCCTGGCCGTGGCTCGGCACTGGGGTAGGACGGGGGAGCGGCCACGTCGTGACGTCATCGTGGTGTTCTTCCCCGATGAGGAAGCCGGCATGGTCCACGGTTCTCGTTGGTTCGCCGAGAATCGGCCCGACATATTCGCCGGAGCGTCCGAGGCGATCGGCGAGGTAGGTGGCTTTTCACTGTCCGTCAGCGATGACCTCCGGCTGTACCCGATCCAGACCGCCGAGAAGGGCATCAAGTGGCTACGCCTGCGGGCAGCCATGCGTGCCGGACACGGATCGATGATCCATGAGGACAACGCGGTCACCGAACTGGCCGAGGCGGTGGCCCGGATCGGGCGTTATCGCTGGCCTGTACGCCGGACCAAGACGGTAGAACGATTCCTCGATGAGTTGTCGAACGCTTACGGAGTCGACCTCACGGTCTCCGACACCGAAACCGTGCTCGAAAGGCTGGGAACTCTCGGGATGCTTGTCGGAGCAACACTCCAGAACACCGCGAACCCCTCAATGCTCGAAGCCGGTTACAAGGTCAACGTCATCCCGACGGAAGCTGTCGCTCACATCGATGGTCGCTTCCTGCCGGGATACGAAACCGAATTCGACGAAACCATCCGCTCCCTTGTCTCCGACACCGTGGAGATCGAGACGGTCAACGAGGACATCGCCATTGAGTCTCCCTACGAGACGGTGACGTTCGATCTCATGGCGAAGGTATTGCGGGATGAGGATCCTGGAGCAAGGGCCGTGCCCTACATGATCAGTGGTGGCACCGATGCGAAGGCGCTCTCGCAGTTGGGAATCGACTGCTACGGCTTCTCGCCTCTGCAGATGCCGGCAGATCTCGACTATTGGCGTCTGTTCCACGGTGTGGACGAGCGAGTTCCAGTCGAGGGACTGAAGTTCGGCGTGCGGACGCTGCGCCGCTTCCTCATGGCCTGCTGATCTACCCGTATCGGACCGTCTGACGCAGGTTGAATCACGCGGTACGCATCATTCGATAAACGCGTCGCCGCAGTCGATAGTGGCGTCGCCCGTCTCGAAATATCCTCGTTCGGTCGAGTTCCCAATGCCCGGTTTCGGCACTTGCCGTCAATAACTGGCGCGCCTCTTCTCGTGGCGTATCACGGGAGATGCTTACCTCCCGGTACTCCCAGGTGCTTCGCGCCTTGGACACACCAGGAGCCTACGCCGATGGGCGATGGGTTATCGGCGTTGTGCCCATCCGGCCTCCGGATAGCCCATGTCGGGTTCGGAGATGTCGTCGAGGGCGGTAATGATCTCCGCAGGAAGTTCCAACTCCTCACTGGCGAGGGCCGAGATCAGTTGTTGAGTGGTCCGAGCGCCGACGATGGGAGCAACCACACCCGGGCGATCCCGGAGCCAGGCCAGGGCTACTTCACCGGGAGATGCATCCAGGCCCTCGGCAGCTGTGCAGACAGCATCCACGATGCGATGTGAGATCTCGTTGTTGTACGCGTTCACGAATCCGCTGGTCTCCGGATTCCCGCCCCGTGAGTCGATGGGAATCGAGTGCCGATACTTGCCGGTCAACACTCCTCGACCAAGGGGCGACCAGGGGAGGATGCCGATGCCTAGGGTTTGCGCGGCGGGGATGATCTCCCGCTCGATGCCCCGCTCGAGCAGGGAGTACTCCATCTGACTGGTGATGATCGGTGCGACCCCGCGTACCTCCTGAAGGGTGCAGGCCCGAGCCGTTTGCCAACCGGAGTAATTCGAGATGCCCGCGTACCGAACCCTTCCGCTGGTAATCGCCTGATCGATGGCGGAGAGGGTTTCCTCCAGTGGTGTCCATGAGTCCCACCGATGCATCTGCCACAGATCAATGTGATCGACATCAAGGCGTTTCAAGGACGCGTCGAGGGCATCGAGGAGGTGACGCCGGCTCGCATCGAGTCGGCGATCGGTATCCGGCCGCTGAACGGCCTTGGTTGCCAGCACTATCTCACTGCGGCAGTCGAACTCTTGGATCAGCGTGCCCAGCAACTCCTCGCTTGAGCCCTTGCCGTAGCTGTCCGCGGTATCGATAAGAGTGCCCCCGGCGTCCAAGAATGCCGCGAGCTGGTCGCGCGCCTCGAACTCGTCGGTCTGCTTGCCCCAGGTCATTGTGCCCAGGGCGAGACGTCCCACCCACATGCCTGACTTACCGAGAGGTCTTTGCTGCATAGCCGCACGCTATTGGTCTTCGGCTGACAATCGGGGCTTTGGCCCTAGGGTGGCGACATGAAATTGGGTGTGAACCTGGGTTACTGGGGTGCTGGTAACGATGCCGACAATCTCGAGGTTGCCAGAGAGGCCGATCGGTTGGGCTATGCGGTGGCGTGGGCGGCCGAGGCCTATGGCTCCGATGCTGCGACCGTGCTCAGCTGGATCGCCGCGCAGACCACTTCGATCGATATCGGATCGGCGATCTTCCAGATTCCGGGCCGTACCCCAGCGAACTGCGCCATGACCGCCGCCACTCTCGACACGCTCTCCGGGGGACGCTTCCGCCTCGGGCTCGGCGTTTCCGGACCTCAGGTGTCGGAGGGGTGGCATGGGGTCAGATTCGACAAGCCACTCGCGCGCACGCGCGAGTACGTGGACATCGTTCGGATGGCACTGCGCCGTGAGCGGGTCTCCTACGACGGTGAGTTCTGGCAACTTCCGCTGCCCGACGGCCCCGGGAAAGCATTGACCCTCACGGTCCACCCCGTGCGGGAGTCGATTCCGATCTACCTCGCGGCGATCGGACCGAAGAATCTCGAACTCACCGGCCAGATCGCCGACGGGTGGCTCGCGATCTTCTTCAGTCCAGAAGATTCATCCACGCTGATGGCTCCACTCGTCCAGGGACGCGAGTCGGTGGGCAAGACCATGGACGGCTTCGACGTCGTGCCAACGGTGCCGGTCGTTCCGGGCAAGGATGTCGAGTCGTGCGCGGAACTCGTCCGCCCGTACGCGGCGCTCTACGTCGGCGGAATGGGTTCACGAGACAAGAACTTCTACAACCAACTGATGGTGCGGATGGGATACGAAGACCAGGCCATCGAGATTCAAGAGCGATACATGGCTAAGGACTATGCCGGGGCCGCCGGTGCGGTTCCGTTGGAGTTCCTCGATCGGACATCGCTCCTCGGACCGCCGGAGCGAATCGCCGAGCGCTTGCACGCCTACGCCGGCGCTGGGGTTACCACCCTGACCGTCGGATCGTTCGCCGGAAGCATCGACGAGCGCGTTGGGGTCCTACGCCTGATGTCCGAGGTGCTGGAGAAGGCCGGGTTGGCTGATTGATGGGCGAGCCCATCAGTTGGTTCGAGGCAATCGTCCTCGGGGTCGTTCAAGGCCTGACCGAATTCCTCCCGATCTCGTCGTCTGCTCACATCCTGATCGTCTCCAGGATCTTCGGCTGGGGCGACCCGGGGGCTGCCTTCACTGCTGTTTCACAGATCGGCACGGAGACGGCGGTGTTGATCTACTTCCGGCACGACATCGCGCGCATTGTGTCCACCTGGTTTCGCAGCCTGAGGCAGGCTGAACTCCGGTCCAGCCTCGACGCCCGGATGGGCTGGTACGTGATCGTCGGAACGATTCCGATCGCGGTTCTCGGTCTCGCTTTCGCGCCGATCATCGAAACCGCGGCCCGCAACCTCTGGCTCGTGGCGAGTGTCTTGATCCTCTTCGGATTGGTTCTCGGGCTTGCCGACCGACTCGGCTCCAAGGTCAAGGAACTCGATGCACTCAACGTGAAGGACGGCCTGCTGTTCGGAGTCGGTCAGGCGCTCGCACTGATTCCCGGAGTGTCGCGCTCGGGTGCCACGATCTCCGTCGGTCTTGCGATGGGTTATTCGCGCTACGCGGCCACCCGCTACGCGTTCCTTCTCGCGATCCCGGCCGTCCTTGCGTCCGGTCTTTACGAGGCCACGAAGATCGGCTCCGATCCCAACGTTCAGTGGGGGCAGACCCTGGTGGCCACCGCCATCGCCCTCGTCATCGGGTATCTGGTTATCGCGTGGCTCATCCGCTGGGTGTCGACTCGTTCCTACATGCCGTTCGTCGTCTATCGCGTGGTGCTCGGGTCGGTTTTGCTGGTCCTGCTCGCAACCGGAGTGCTGGCTGCGACCTAGAGCCAGCCGTTCTTCTTAAAGCCGCGGTACAGAAGCAAGCAGGTTATTCCAATAATTGTAAGAACCGCCGGATAGCCCCATGCCCACTTGAGCTCCGGCATGTTGTCGAAGTTCATGCCGTAGATACCGCCCGCGACTGTTGGCACCGCTGCGATGGCAACCCAGGCAGAGATCTTCCGGGCATCCGCGTTCTGCTGGAGGTCCTGCAAAGAGGTGCTGGCCATGAGCATCGTCATCAACAGGGAGTCGGTCGCCTCGACCACATCGTGTGCACGCAGTATGTGTTCACCGATGTCCCGGAAGTACGGCTTCAGTTCCTCGGACATAGGGGAGAATTGCTCGTCCGCAAATTCGTGCGCAACCCGCACGAGAGGACCCACGGCACGCCGCACCTCCATGTTCTCGCGCTTGAGTTCGTAGATGCTGCGGGTCACACCTGCTGACGGCTCCGGTGCGAAAACTTCGGCCTCAATGTCAGCGACGTCGTCACTGACTGCATCCACTACAGCTAGGTACTCGTCAACCGTCGCATCCATGATCGCGTACATGACTGAGAGAGAGCCGTGCTCACGCAGAGTCGGGCTCGTGCGCAGTCGATTGCGAACCGAGCGGAGGTCTCCATGCGGCCCATGACGCACTGTTACGGCGTATCCGGGTCCGGTGAAGATGGCTACCTGTCCGGTGTCGACCTCCGCCGACTGCGGGTCGTAACCGAGCGTCTTCAGGACCGTGAAAACGGTCCCGTCGTCCGACACATCAACCTTGGCCCGGTGCCGGGGATTGGCGGCATCCTCGACCTGCAGCGGTTCGAGGTCGAAGAGCTCCCGCATGGCCTGGAGTTCCGGCTTTGTGGGGTTCAGGAGGCCTACCCATACGAACCCGTTGTCGAAGCCCGCCGCTTGATCCGTCAAATCCCGCAATTGCTCCCGAATTGCTATTCCCGTGAGGTCAGAGTCGCTCGGAATTGAATGCGGGGTGTCATCCACCGCTTCTATTGTGCCGCCGGAATAGAAAGCACCTAAGCCCCTGATCACAGGTGCATTCTGCCGTGCGCGAAAACCACGGTCCCGGCGCTGCACTGCGTGTCGTGCCGGGTGCTCAAACGCTCACCAACTCCTAGGCTGAAGTAATGGCCACAGTGATCCTCGTTCGGCACGGCCGCACGTCTGCCAACGCCACGGGCATCCTGGCCGGCCGCCAAGACGGCGTTGTTCTTGACGAAGTCGGCATCGATCAAGCGGTCCGCACCGCGGATCGACTCGCGGGCGTCACGCTGAATGGCGTCATTGCCTCTCCGCTGGAAAGAACCGTGCAAACCGCCGAAACGATCCTCGAACGACAAAAGCGCGGACGCCGTGTCCCGTCTCTCGAACGAGATTCCCGCCTGGCCGAGTGCGACTACGGATTGTGGCAAGGGCGCAGCCTCAAGGAACTCGCCAAGGAGCCGTTGTGGAAGCAGGTACAGGGCCATCCGAGCTCGGTGACGTTCCCCGAAGGGGAATCGATGGTCGCCATGCAGACTCGCGCCGTCGAGGCGATCCGAGAATGGAACGCCACACTCGGTGACAAGGCCGTCTACGCGGTCGTCAGTCACGGCGACGTCATCAAGGCGATCCTGGCCGATGCACTGGGGATGCACCTTGATCAGTTCCAACGCATAGCCATCGATCCGTGTTCACTGTCGGTGGTCTCGTACACGAAGATGCGTCCCTTCGTACTCCGCACCAACGATTCCGGGACCGATGTGAGTTTTCTGAGCAGCTCATCCCGAAAGAAGAGGTCCTCGGAGGCTGCAGTTGGGGGAGGGGCCGGACATGGATAGGCGCGTGTGGGAGTTTCGGCTCCCCGAGAGATTCGTCGTCGGTACCGTCGGGATGCCCGGCGAGCGAACCTTCTATCTCCAGGCTAAGTCCGGGGACGAGATCGTGACCGTTGCGTTCGAAAAGCAGCAGGCAAGCGTTTTGGCCGAACGGATGGACCAGTTGCTCGATGAGATCAATGGCACCCGTGCGCCCGAAGGGCTCATCCCCGACAGGCCGCCGGTGGAACTCGAAGACAATGCGCCCCTCGACCTGCCCTTGGACGAAGAGTTCCGCGTGGGCGCGATGGCACTCGGATGGGACGAGGCCAACAATCTCGTGGTGATCGAGGCGCATGCTGTCTCGGATGTGGAGGACTTCGAGCCGCCCGATCTCGCGGATGACGATGCCGAAGGACCCGACACCTTGCGAGTCTGGCTCGCCGCACCCTACGCACGAGCGTTCGCCGAACGGGCCCGAAACGTCATCTCCAGCGGACGGCCCTCGTGTCCGTTCTGCCAACAGCCACTCGATCCGCAGGGTCACATCTGTCCACGCGCCAATGGTTACCGCAGACGCCAATGAACACCCCTGAGGTTCTGGAGTGCCTGGCCACGGAACCACTGAACGTGGACGGTCGGCTGCTGGCCGCGAGTAACGCCACGCTGCGATGCTCAACCGACTCCGACGTGTTGTGCGTGTACAAACCGCAGCGAGGTGAACGCCCGCTCTGGGACTTTCCGTCCGGGACGCTCACGGGTCGGGAGATCGCCGCTTATCAGATTGACTCTGCTCTGGGCTTCGGTCTCATCCCGCCCACGGTTTGGCGCGATGAGGGCCCGGCGGGGCCGGGAATGTGTCAACTGTGGGTCACCGAGGATGACGATGCTCGACTCGTGGACGTGGTTTCTCCGGATGCTGTCCCCGAGGGTTGGATTTCGGTGTTGAGTGCAAGCGACGGAGCCGGCCACCCCGTGGTCCTCGTACACGCGGACCACGAACGGCTAGCACAGATGGCCGTCCTTGACGCAGTACTGAACAACGGCGACCGCAAGGGTGGGCACGTCATCACCGACAGTCTCGGAGGTATCTGGGGTGTCGATCACGGGGTCGCACTGTCGGTCGAGCCGAAACTGCGCACCGTGCTGTGGGGATGGGCAGGAGCGGATCTTCCCGACGATTCGATCAATCGACTCGTCTCCCTACGGGAACGCATCGATTCCGGTTTCGTCGAGCTTGAGCCATGGCTGAGCGGCGCCGAGATCGACGCGCTGCGAGACCGCGTCCACACCCTCATCGAATCCGGGGAATTTCCTGTACCGAACGATGACTGGCCGGCGATTCCGTGGCCCGTTTTCTAGCCACCCCAACGCCACCTGATCGCTCGATGCGACGGCGCTAGGCTCGGCCTGTGGAGTCCTGGTCGGCTGCGTTGCCGCACGCCCTTCCCGGCCGCGGGCGAGAACTCGCACTCTTCGACACGTCGTCGGGAAGCGTGCGCCCCACGGCCCCCGGAAAACAGGCCACCATGTACGTGTGCGGCATCACGCCTTATGACGCCACCCACATCGGTCACGCCAATACGTACGTCACGTTCGATCTCATCAATCGAGTGTGGCGAGATTCCGGACACGCTGTTCGCTACGTCCAGAACGTGACGGACATCGATGATCCCCTTCTCGAGCGCGCGGTCGCTACGGGTCAAGACTGGCGAGCGATCGCTGACCGCGAGACGGCGCTCTTCCGCGAGGACATGACGGCGTTGAACGTTCTCCCTCCCGATGAGTACATCGGTGCGGTGGAGGCCATCCCCTCGGTCGCGTCCAAGGTCGAGCAACTGCAAGCCTCGGGTGACGTCTATGCGGTCGACACCGACCTCTACTTTCGGGTGCGCAACGATCCTCGCTTTGGGTCGGTCGCGAACCTCTCGGAGTCGGAAATGATCGAGATCTTCGCCGAGCGCGGGGGAGACCCCGATCGGCCAGGCAAGGAGCACCCACTCGACTGTCTCGTGTGGCAAAGCGAGCGTCCCGATGAGCCAGCATGGGACACGCCGCTAGGCCATGGTCGCCCTGGTTGGCACATCGAATGCGCTGCCATCGCGCTGGACTACCTCGGACCGACGATCGACATTCAGGGCGGCGGATCCGATCTTGCGTTTCCACATCACGAAATGGGTGCCTCCGAAGTTCATCAACTCACCGGCGAGTGGCCTTTTGCTCGCCATTTCGTGCATTCGGGAATGGTGGCCTGGCAGGGACACAAGATGAGCAAGTCTCGTGGCAACCTGGTTTTCGTATCGCAACTGCGTCACGAGGGTGTTGATCCCATGGCGATCCGCCTCGCGCTGCTTTCCCACCACTACCGCAGCGATTGGGCCTGGACTCCCCATGGGCTCGAAGGGGCGGCAGAACGCCTTGCGCGCTGGCGAGCGGCGGTCGAACTGCCTTACGGACCGCAGTCCGACGCAGTCGTAGAACGGGTGCGAGAAGTCCTGGCCGATGACCTCCGTGCCCCATCGGCTCTCGATGCGGTGGACGATTGGGTTCATTCGGCGCTGACCGCTGGTGGTTCGGACCCCACTGCCCCCACCGCAGTTGCCCACCTGGTCGACTCACTGCTCGGTGTCCGCTTGATCTCCTGAGAGCAGCCGCAGAAGTACCGAACATCGGGAATGAACCTGGGAGACTGCATCCGTGGGCCACTCAACAACAATCGACCCAACCACATGCGGCGCCTGGCGCCGACTCGACGAACACGCCGCCACGTGCTCGGACCTGGTCATCGGCTCCCTGCTCCACCAGGACCGGGACTTTCTCCGACTCCACCACGCGGGAGTCGGTTTCGATTTCAGTCGGCAGCGCGTGGATTCGGAGACCTTTCAAGCGCTGATGGATCTCGCCGTGGAAGCCGGTGTCGAAGACCACCGTGACGCGATGTTCGAGGGCGCCGCGATCAACACGACCGAGGGCAGGTCCGTGCTCCACGTGGCTCTTCGATCAGCGCCAACGTCGACCCTTGAGGTCGATGGTGTAGACGTCATCGCGGATGTTCACCGCGTGCTGGACGCGATGTCCGATTTCGCCGACTCGGTACGCGACGGACGTCATCGCGGGGCTACCGGCCGGTCGATCACAGACGTTGTGAATATCGGCATTGGGGGCTCGGATTTGGGGCCGGCGATGGCCTACCGGGCACTGCGTGCCTACCGAAGTCCGGGCATCACCTGTCACTTCGTGTCGAATGTGGATCCCGCCGATCTGGCCGAGGTACTCGACACCGTGGATCCCGAGACAACGTTGTTCATCATCGCGTCCAAGACGTTCACCACTCAAGAAACGATGGCCAACGCGCAGGCTGCCCGACACTGGCTCGTCGAAGCGCTCGGGGCAGACGCGGTTCCCGCCCATTTTGTTGCGGTTTCCACAGCACTCGATGCAGTCGCCAAGTTCGGAATCGACTCAACGAACGTCTTCGGTTTCTGGGACTGGGTCGGCGGCAGGTATTCGATGACATCCGCCGTGGGCCTTTCGACGATGATCGCGATCGGTCCGGATAACTACCGATCGATGCTCGACGGATTCGCCGCCATGGATGAGCACTTTCGGACCGCTCCCGCGCCGCGCAATGTGCCGATCGTGATGGGCATGCTGGCCATCTGGAACCGCAACTTCCTCGACATCCCAACCACCGCAGTACTTCCGTATTCCCACCATCTCGGTCGATTCCCCGCGTACCTGCAGCAGTTGACGATGGAGAGCAACGGCAAGTCTGTTCGACGAGATGGCGCCGCTGTGAGCTATCGAACCGGGGGAATCTATTGGGGTGAGCCGGGGACCAACGGTCAGCACTCGTTCTACCAACTCCTGCACCAGGGCACAGATGACGTGGCTAGTGACATCATCGTTGCAGCGAAACCCGACCCGGGCTCCGACGACGATGCTCGCCACCGGCACGACATGCTGGTGGCGAATGCCCTAGCCCAGGCGTCGGTGCTGGCGTGTGGAATCACCGAGGACGAAGTGCGAGCGGCCGGCACTCCGGACGGGCTCGTGCCACACAAGGTGATGGCCGGCAATCATCCGGTGTCGGTCATCCTTCTCGACACCCTCACACCGTTCACCCTTGGTCTGCTCATCGCCGCGTACGAACACAGCGTCTTCGTTCAAGGTGCGGTCTGGCAGATCAATCCATTCGATCAATGGGGAGTGGAATTGGGCAAGAAGGTTGCCTCGGGCATCCTGGACGATCTAGCCAGTGGTCGATTCGACGACCCAAACCTTGATGCCGCAACTCTGAACACTCTCGAAGAAGTCCTCCGTCTGCAGGCCAGCGGTGACTAGTCACGGCTCCAACGACATCCGACTGGCACGCATGCTCGAGGTCGCCGAAGCAGATCTGAATGCAGCCGCCGGCGGGACGCCGCTGTGCAAGGTCTCGATGACGGGAACCACGGGTCAGTCGGTGAAGTACTTCGAGGGCCGGTGGGCGGCACTGCGCGAGGTTGCCCGAGGTGCTGACCCGGTGGAGTGCTTTCGTCGGTGGCGCGAGGACTACGAGCGACACGTCTCGCAGGATTCCGGGGCTGCCTGGGTGCATTACTGCGCCGGGGGAGTCGACGCTCTCTTCGAACTAGTCGACTAGTGCGCGTTAGGTGTCGGTGTTGCGCCGACGCAAGTACCGCTCGAACTCACGGGCGATAGCGTCACCAGACGCCTCGGGAAGATCGGTCGTGTCCCGTGCCTGTTCGAGCTGTCGGACGTAGTCGGCCACTTCTTCGTCGTCCTCGGCAAGTTCGTCCACCCCGATCTCCCACGCGCGTGCTTCCTCGACCAGTTCACCGAGGGGAAGCGGAACATCGAGGATGTCCTCGACTTTGCGCACGAGGGCGAGGGTCCCCTTGGGACACGGTGGCTGACCGACGTAATGCGGAATAGCCGCCCACAGCGAAATGCTTGGTATACCGAAACGCTGACAAGCCTCGTGGAGGACTCCGACGATGCCCGTTGGACCTTCGTAGGAACTGGGCTCGAGACCGTATGTCTCCTCGAGCGAGGCATCCGACGTAGCCCCAGTGACGGGCACCGGCCGGGTATGCGGATTGTCCGACAGCAGCGCACCCAAAGTGATCACCAAATTGATGTCGAGCTCCGCTGCTAGTCCCAAGATCTCCCTGGTGAACTGTTGCCACCTCATATTGGGCTCGATCCCCTGAACGAGAACCACGTCACGCGGGAACAGCGGGATCCGGGCCAGATACACCCTCGTGGCTGGCCATTCCAACTGCCGTACGCCCGACGCGTCGACTCCGATGTGCGGTCGATTCACCTGATAGTCGTAGTACTCCTCGGAATCGAGCTCGGTGACGAACTCCGCCTGCCACACCTCCCGCAGATGCGTGATCGTGGCGCTCGCGGATTCACCCGCGTCGTTCCATCCCTCGAAGGCCGCGATCAGAACCGGATCGGTCAAGGCCGGTAGCCCGTCGAATTCGATCACCGGGCCTCCTGCTTCGGATCGCTGGTGCGCTCAACGACGGTTTCGATGAGACCGGCGACGAGGGCTGGCCACTGCAGTGGAACATCGTGCAGCGCGCCGTACCACCGCTGCAGGAAGAAAGCTGGTCCCAGACGACCAATGGCGGCTTCCCGGGCCTGGGCCCAGGCCCTGCTCATCCGGATTTCGGTATCGGCGCCGTCCTGCGACGAGTCGTCGCGCTCGGCTTCTTCGACCGCATCGTCAACCGCCAACGCGCGTTCCTCGCAGACAACCGCCCAGACCGGGCACCGAGGCGCCGCTATGTCTACGTCCGGGTCGTACGCGAACAGGCCATCAAGAACCGCCATATGCCGGTCCATGCCGAGTTTGGTCCAGATGTGTCCGGTGTCGTCCGTCCTGAAGGTCGGCGCGAGGGCATCACGGATGGACGCATCCCAGTAGGGGGAGAGGTCACCTTGCTCGATCGCCTGCCACAGCGACGGTTCGAGCATCCCTAGGGGCGGCGGCCGGAGAGCCTCGCGGACGTCGTCGGCGTCACCCGCCGCCCCCACCAGATGTCGGGGCCCGAAGATCCCCCCGTCGATGAGTACGGCCGAACGAATTCGGTCGGGGTGTCGGGTCGACGTTCGCAGCGCCACCGAGGCGCCCCAGGAATGACCGACGACGATCGCTTGTGGAATGTCGCAGGCGTCCATAACGGCAACGACGTCGTCCGCGAGCCGGTCCATACCGAAATCAGAATCCGGCGTGGTCTGTGGGCCGCTGGCCTCACCATGTCCGCGTTGGTCGACCGTGATGACCCGAACGTTCCGTAGCCGGCCGACCACCGGATCCCAGTAATGCTGCTGTTGGGTCAGACCGTGCAACAAAATCACCGGAAGCGACGACGAATCACCACCGTGGTCGTGGAAGACGACGACGGCTCCGTCTGACAAGGAAATCTGCATCACGCCACACGCTAGCGCGCCAATGGGCCCGGTGGTCTCGGTAGTCTCAGAACCACACCCACAGGTCAGGAAAGGCCCTTCGTGTCGTCCGTATCCCCGTCCCTATCGCCGTCTGTATCCCCAGGCGCGATTCCGGCGGCGGTCCTGTTCGACATGGACGGCACGCTCGTGGACAGCGAGCATCTTTGGCTCGCGGCAGAGATCGAGGTGATGGCTGACTTGGGGACCGCCTGGACCTCCGCGGACCAAGAACACTGCCTCGGTGGGCCGCTCGAGCGCGTCTCGGACTACATGGTCGAACGCAGCGCTACGTCGCTATCGAGTCCAGAGGTGGGGCAACGCCTGCTGGCTGCAATCGAAAACCGAATGCGATCCGAACCGTTGGCCTGGCGACCTGGGGCTCTGGACCTGCTACGCGAGTGTCGGAGCCTTCGGGTCCCGACAGCTCTAGTGACGGCGTCCTGGGGGGTTCTCGTCGAGGCGTTGGCCGAGCGCATGCGCGACGAGGTCGGGGAAGCACCCTTCGATGCGGTGGTGGCCGGCGACGACATCACCAACAGCAAACCCCATCCGGAGCCCTACGAGACGGCGGCACGACTATTGGACGTGACCCCGGCCCAGGCTCTCGCGATCGAGGATTCACCGACCGGGGTGCGCTCGGCGGTTGCAGCCGGATGCGTGGTGGTCGCTGTTCCGCACATCGCGACTATCGATGCCTCGAGCGGTGCCCATCTCGTCACGGACTCGCTGCGGGGCCGCAGTCTGTTGGAGCTGTGGCACCTCGCGTCTAGCGATGGCACTGTCCACGACTAACGCAAATATCAGATTCGCGCCTCAAGCCGAGACACCCGGTAGTGCGGGCATAGGCGGTGGAGTCCCATCGAAACTCGGGCAGAACTCCTTGAATGAGCACCAGCCACACAGGGCCGAGGGCGACGATGCGAATCCCTGCTCCGATCGCGCCGCAGATGAGATCGCACTAGCGATCGCGGTGATTTTCCGCTCGGTGGCCAGCAGTTCCTCGGTTCCCGGCTCATACGCCAGGCGCTGGCCATCGCCGAGGTACAGCAGTTCCAATCGGGCAGGTACATCGCCGTTGATTCGCCACCATAGGAGGGCATAGAACCGCATCTGGAAAAGCGCCTTGGCTTCGAAACCCTGTCCGGGGCTGCGCCCGGTCTTGTAGTCAACGAGCCGGACCAACCCCTGTGCCGACCGATCCACTCGATCGATGTATCCGCGAAGAGCCAGACCCGATTCCATCTCCACCGACACCGACATCTCCAGGGCGTGCGGCTCCAGGCGTCGTGGATCCTCCAACTGAAAATAGGTTTCTAAAAGGCTCCTCGCCGGCGCCACGATCGCGTTCGCAACCGCTTCGGCGGACTCCGCGTCCACCTTCACGCCCTCGAGCAGCGCGGCCGCGTCCTGTGGTTTCTCCTGTTGCAGGATCTCCCAGCGACGAGCGAAATATCCAACCGCGGACTCGACAGTGCGCTCCGCAGGGTTAGCGCCGAATAGATCCTCCAACGCGCCGTGGACGAGGGTCCCGCGAACGGCCGCGGCCGACGGCTCCTCGGGCAGCCTGTCGATGACGCGCAGTCGGTACAGCAGCGGACAGGTGAGGAAATCGTTCGCCCTGGATGGAGATAACGACGTCGGGAACACCCGTTCACTGTACGGCGGGATGCGCGAGCGAGGCGTCAACGTCGCTAGGGTCGCCCGATGGCCCGACGTCGCCCCGCCCATCCACCCGCACCCCGGGACGACGTAGAAGTGGGACCGCGTCCGACGGGTCCGATCGGGCCGGGTGAATTGGTGCAGATGACCGACACCCGGGGAGTCAAGACCACCATCACCACCCAACCTGGTGCCGTGCTCCACACCCACCGCGGTCAGATTCCGCACGATTCGATCATCGGCTCGAGCGAGGGCTCGATCACGACGTCCACCAGGGGAATCGACTATCTGATCCAGCGACCCCAGCTGGACGACTACGTCTTGGGCATGCCTCGTCAGGCGGCCGTCATCTACCCGAAGGATGCGGCCCGCATCGTGGCGCTGGGAGATATCGGTAGTGGCTCGCGGGTCCTGGAAGCCGGGGTCGGTTCCGGCGCTTTGACGTGTTACCTGTTGAAGGCCGCCGGCCCCTCGGGTGCGGTGACCAGCGTTGAACGACGATCGGACTTCGCCGAGGTGGCTTCAGAAAACGTCTGCCGATGGTTTGGGGGAGATCCCCGTTCGTGGACGCTCATCGAGGGTGACCTCGTCGACCTTCCCGAAGCAGAGGTGGCTGCCGAGACCATAGACGCGCTCATCCTCGACATGCTGGCGCCGTGGGAGTGCCTGGACGTGGCCGACCGAATCGTGCGCGCCGGTGGCGCACTCGTTGCCTATGTGGCAACCACGACACAACTGTCCCGCTTCGTCGAAACGCTCCGGATAACCGGACGCTGGACCGAGCCCCGATCCGAGGAGAGCATCCTTCGAACCTGGCACCTCGATGGTCTCGCCGTCAGACCGGACCACCGAATGTCCGGTCACACCGGGTTCCTCGTTTCCGCCCGCCACATGGCGGCTGGGCAACATGCCCCCGCTCGACGTCGCAGACCCGCACCCGGGGCCTACGGCGAGGACTACCAGGGACCGGGTGCGCAGCAGGTGGATGGCGGAGAAGCGGGTTAGGGTCGGGGGACCCGCACGAGGGGCGCCACGACCAGCGCAAGGAGGATCCGATGAGTCAGCCGAGTCCGGAGAGCCGTCTTCTCGCCCTGGAATCAGCCCTCAGTGAGGTTCGGGGAGAACTGACGGCCCAGAAGGATCACAATCAGCGTCTCATCAACACCCTGCGAGATGCCCGTGAACAAATCGTCGCCCTGAAAGCCGAGGTAGATCGACTCGGCGAGCCACCGAGTGGGTACGCAACGTTCGTCCAGGCCCACGAGGACGGCTCGGTGGACATCATCGCGTCGGGCCGCAAGATGCGCGTGGCAGTGAGTCCCGGGGTGGGCTCCGACACCCTGACGCCCGGCCAAGAGGTTGTCCTCAACGAATCCATGAACATCGTGGGTGCGCGGGAATTTGAGGTCATCGGCGACATCGTGACGTTCAAGGAGATGCTCGGAACCGACCGATGTGTGGTGGTTGCCAACGCCGACGAAGAACGCGTCGTCCGGCTGGCCGATTCGCTCGCCGGTTCAACACTGCGCGCCGGTGAAGCCCTGCTGTGCGACCTCAAGAGCGGCTATGTGATCGAGCAGATTCCCCGGGCCGAGATGGAAGAACTGGTCCTGGAAGAAGTTCCGGACATCGGCTACGAGCAAATCGGCGGTCTTCTCAATCAGATCGAATCGATCCGCGACGCCGTCGAACTCCCGTACGTGCACGCGGACCTCTTCGCCGAACACGATTTGCGGGCGCCCAAGGGCATCCTGCTGTACGGACCGCCCGGGTGCGGCAAGACTCTGATTGCCAAGGCGGTCGCGAATTCCCTCGCGAAGAAAGTCGCTGAGAAGACCGGTCAGCACGAGGCCAAGAGTTACTTCCTGAATATCAAGGGACCAGAACTCCTCAATAAGTACGTCGGCGAGACAGAGCGCCATATTCGATTGGTCTTCCAGCGCGCGCGCGAGAAGGCGTCCGAGGGCATGCCTGTGATCGTGTTCTTCGACGAGATGGATTCGCTTTTCCGAACCCGTGGCAGCGGAGTGAGCAGCGACGTCGAGAACACGATCGTTCCTCAACTCCTCAGCGAGATCGACGGCGTGGAGAGTCTGGAGAACGTGATCGTCATTGGCGCCTCGAACCGCGAGGACATGATCGATCCAGCGATCCTGCGCCCCGGGCGCCTCGATGTGAAGATCAAGATCGAGCGGCCCGACGCCGAGGCCGCTCGGGACATCATGAGCAAGTACCTCGTGTCGAGTCTGCCGATCCATCGCGATGATCTAGCCGAACACGGCGGCAACGCCGATGCCGCCTGCTCGTCGATGATCGAACGAGCCATCGAGCGTATGTATGCCGACTCCGACGAGAACCGGTTCCTGGAAGTCACGTACGAGGGTGGGGACAAAGAGGTTCTCTACTTCAAGGACTTCAACTCCGGAGCGATGCTGGAGAACATCGTCGCCCGCGCGAAGAAGTCGGCGATCAAGGAGTTCCTTGATACCGGGGAAAAGGGCATCCGCGTTCAGCACCTGCTCGACGCCTGCCTCGACGAGTTCCGCGAAAACGAGGATCTACCCAACACGACGAACCCGGACGACTGGGCGAGGATCTCGGGCAAGAAGGGCGAGCGAATCGTCTTTATCCGGACACTGATCCAAGGCAAGCAGGGTGGCAGCCCCGGGCGTTCCATCGACAACGTCGCGAACACCGGCCAGTACCTGTAGGGGTGGAGTGGGGATCGTTGAGGTGACGCCATGAGCGTTCACCGGATCATGGGGTTGGAGACCGAATACGGCATTAGCGTGCCCGGCCACCCCACGATGAACGCGATGGTCACGTCGTCGCAGATCGTCAATGCCTACGCGCAACTCGTATCCGATCGCAGTCGGGGCAAGACTCGCTGGGACTACGACGAAGAATCGCCATTGCGTGACGCTCGCGGATTCGACATGAGTAGGGCCGAGGCGGACCCCTCGCAGCTCACCGATGAGGACCTCGGCCTGGCAAACGTGATCCTGCCCAATGGCGCCCGTCTTTATGTGGATCACGCGCACCCGGAGTATTCGACCCCCGAGATCACGAACCCACGGGACGCCGTCCTGTGGGATCGAGCGGGAGTCGAGGTCATGCACGAGGCCATGGAGGCTGCTGCCGCCACACCCGGGGGCAACCGCATCCTGCTGTACAAGAACAACACCGACAACAAAGGTGCGTCCTACGGGTGCCATGAGAACTACCTCATGCGACGAAGCACTCCGTTCTCCGATGTGGTGCGTCATCTGACACCGTTCTTCATCACCCGACAGGTCTTCACCGGAGCCGGCAGGTTAGGAATCGGCCAAGACGGTCGAAAGTCGGCCTTTCAACTGAGCCAGCGGGCGGACTTCTTCGAGGTCGAAGTCGGTCTGGAAACCACATTGAAGCGACCCATCATCAACACCCGTGACGAACCTCATGCCGATCCTGAGAAATATCGGAGACTGCACGTGATCGTGGGTGACGCGAACCTCAGCGATACCGCCACGTATCTGAAGATGGGAACCACCGCCATCGTCCTCTCGATGATCGAAGACTGCTTCCTCGACACCTTCGATGCCATGCCGCTCGAGCCGGTCGCGGAGATGCACCGCGTTTCCCACGACCCGTCCCTGAAGCACCTCATGTCCCTGTCCGGCGGGCGACACCTCACGGCCATCGAAGTCCAACGGATGTTCCACGAGAAGGCTTGGGAGTTTTGCGATTCACGGTGGGGATCGGACTACGACGAACAGACCAAGGACGTCCTCGACCTGTGGGGGCAGCACCTGGAAGCCCTGGAATCCGACCCCGCCACCGTCGCCAGCACCGTCGACTGGGTGGCCAAACTCGGATTGCTCGAGGGTTACGTTCGCCGGGACGGTCTCGAATGGGATGACCCACGCCTGCAACTCGTCGACCTGCAATACGCCGATATCCGACCGGACAAGGGTCTCGCGGCCCGACTCGAGCAACGCGGGCGCCTGACCAGGATGTTCAGCGACGCTGAAGTCTCCGAGGCCCGGCACCGACCGCCATCGGACACTCGGGCCTATTTCCGTGGTGAATGCGTCCGCAGGTACGCCGACTCGGTAGCCGCCGCATCATGGGACTCGGTGGTTTTCGACATCGCCGGACGAGACTCCCTCCTCCGCGTTCCCACTCTCGAGCCAACCCGGGGAACCCGCGCCCACGTGGAACAGATTCTTGACTCCTCACCCGACGCCGCAGCTCTGATCGACGCGCTCACCGAGGAGTAGCCGGTTACGCTGACCTCATGGTTTCCCGTGAGAATGCAGAGCAGCGCAAGTCCCAGCGACGCGACGAGCACGAGGACGAGGTCGTCACGACGGGCTCCGTCGAGGCCAATGAGGAGCTTGCGGAGGACGTGGACGCCATCCTCGACGAAATCGACGGCGTACTCGAGGAGAACGCCGAGGATTTCGTGAAGTCCTTCGTGCAAAAGGGCGGCCAGTGAGCACTGATCTCGCAGGTGCGTTCGGGCTTGTCGGTTCAGCGTCCTTTGCCGAGTTCTTGAACGCCTCGGGGAACACGGCTCTCCAGCCGGCCACGGGAACCATCGATGCCCCCCATGGCACCACCATCGTGGCCATGGTGTTCGACGGCGGCGTGGTGATGGCTGGTGATCGGCGAGCCACCATGGGAAACGTCATCGCACAAAAGGACGTCCAGAAAGTGTTCGAGGCCGACGAGTACTCCGTCGTCGGTATTGCCGGCACCGCCGGCATCGCCGTCGAGATAGTCCGACTCTTTCAGGTCGAGCTCGAGCATTACGAAAAGATCGAAGGCACCCAGTTGTCCCTGGAAGGGAAGGCGAATCGTCTTTCGACCCTTCTTCGCGGGAACCTCGGTATGGCAATGCAGGGCCTCGCTGTTGTGCCCCTCTTCGCGGGGTTCGATGTGTCGCATGACCGAGGTCGGATCTTTTCCTACGACGTCACCGGTGGACGATACGAAGAGCACGACTTCTACGCCGTCGGCTCGGGCTCGACATTCGCCCGCGGATCGCTCAAGAAGCTGTTCCATGCGGATGCGACAGCCGATCAGGCGACGCGCATCGTGCTCGAAGCCTTATACGACGCCGCGGATGACGACAGCGCAACCAGCGGTCCGGATCTTGCCCGGCGCATCTTCCCGATCGTGTCCGTCGTGACCACCGACGGCGTACGGACGGTCGATCAGGCCGAGATCGCGACCCTTGCCGAGCAGATGCTCCAGGAAAGGCTCGAACGGCCAAACGGCCCACGTGCGCGAGTGGAAGGAGATGCCTCATGAGCGTGCCCTTCTATGTCTCGCCCGAGCAGATAATGAAGGACAAGGCCGACTTCGCCCGCAAGGGAATCGCGCGGGGTCGTAGCGTCGTCGTCGTTCAATACTCAGACGGGATCGTGCTCGTAGCAGAGAACCCGTCGAAAGCGCTGCACAAGATCAGTGAGATCTACGATCGAATCGGCTTCGCGGCGGTGGGCAAGTACAACGAGTTCGAGAATCTTCGCGTTGCCGGAATCCGGCTCGCAGACCTGCGTGGCTACAGCTACGACCGCACCGACGTCACCGGGCGCAGTCTGGCGAATGCCTACGCCCAGACGCTCGGATCGATCTTCACCGAAACCACGAAGCCTTACGAGGTTGAGATCGTGGTGGCCGAGGTCGGGGCGGACGAGGCGACCGATCAGATTTATCGGCTCACGTTCGATGGCTCGGTTGCCGATGAGCAGGGGTTTGTGGCCATGGGCGGCTCCGCCGATGCGATCTCCGGTGCCATGTCCGCGTCGTGGCGAGCCGGACAGGATCTGGGTACGTCGCTGCGCCAGGCGGTGCATGCGTTGGGTGAGCACGGCACCGAGGAACCACGGACTCTCTCCGCCGACGATCTCGAAGTGGCGGTCTTGGACCGCACTCGGCCACGGCGCACATTCCGACGCATCGAGGGTCTCGAGCTCGGAAATCTCCTGACTGCGGAGTAACCCACCTGACGCAGTCGCCTTCTGAGCCAAATCTGGCTCACGCGCCTTGCCGAGCAGCGATTCCCTCGTAGGGTGGCGGCATGGACCGTCGGATATTCGGCATCGAGACCGAATACGGCGTGACGTGCACCTTCAAGGGTCAGCGTCGTCTCAGTCCCGATGAGGTGGCCCGATACCTCTTCCGGCGGGTGGTCGCGTGGGGGAGGAGCAGCAACGTCTTCCTCCGCAATGGCTCTCGGCTCTATCTCGACGTTGGAAGCCATCCGGAATACGCCACGGCCGAATGCGACAGCGTCCAACAACTCATCACGCACGATCGTGCGGGCGAACGCATCCTCGAGGGTCTGTGTGTAGACGCAGAACAGCGCCTACGCGAGGAGGGCATCGCTGGAGACATCTACCTGTTTAAGAACAACACCGACTCCGCCGGTAACTCCTACGGCTGTCACGAGAATTATCTGGTCGAACGTTCCACAGATTTCCTCTCACTGGCAGAAGGATTCATTCCCTTCCTCATCTCGCGACAGATCATCACCGGAGCGGGCAAGGTGCTCCAGACGCCGCGTGGCGCGCTCTATTGCGTCAGTCAACGGGCCGACCACATCTGGGAGGGCGTGTCGAGCGCCACGACACGTTCACGGCCCATCATCAACACGCGCGATGAACCGCACGCGGATGCCGATCTCTACCGGCGTCTGCATGTCATCGTCGGAGATAGCAACATGAGCGAGACCACGGCCATGCTCAAGGTCGGTGCCGCGGATCTCGTTCTTCGCATGCTGGAGTCCGGGGCCGTGATGCGGGATCTCACATTCGAGAACCCCATCCGCGCCATTCGGGAGATCAGCCACGACACCACGGGCACCCGCACCGTCACGCTGAGCAACGGACGTGAGGTGACGGCACTGCAGATGCAGATGGAGTACCTGGAAAAGGTGGCCCAATATGTCGATCGCCGGGGACTGCGGTCAGATCCCATGATCGACAGGGTCATGGATCTTTGGGAAAGGTCGCTCAAGGCGGTGGAATCGCAAGACTTCACCGGGGTCGAAACGGAAATCGACTGGGTCATCAAGAAGCGACTGCTGGATCGCTACATGGACAAGCACGATATGGAGCTCTCCGACGTGCGCGTCGCCCAACTGGATCTGGCTTACCACGACATCAATCGGAACCGCGGTCTGTTCTATCTGCTCGAGCGACGCGGTCTCGCAACTCGTATCACCCATGACCCCGAGGTGTTCGAGGCAAAGGAAGTACCACCGCAGACCACTCGAGCCAAGTTGCGGGGCGACTTCGTCAAGAGAGCGCAGGAAAGGCGCCGCGACTTCACCGTTGATTGGGTTCACCTGAAGCTCAACGACCAAGCCCAGCGGACCGTGCTGTGCAAGGACCCGTTCGTCAACGTCGACGAGCGCGTCGATCGCCTCCTGGCGAGCATGTAGTCGGTTGTGTCGTAGCCTGCGGTGGTGAAGAGACTTCCTGCCATCGCACTGATCGTTCCCGCGGCCGCCCTCGTTCTCGCTGCCTGTTCTTCTGACACCGGCGGCAGCTCGGCCACCCAAGTGTCAGCAGGCACGTTCCTGGCGACGAACTGCGCTGAGAGCGGGGCACCGACCGAGGCGCAGTCGGCTTCCGGTACCGCAATCACGCCGGACATCTCGGTTCTCGACGATGACATCCCCTCCATCTACATTCGCGAGGGCGCCGCACCGGCAGGGGAGCTGGTGACGGCCGAACTGCGGGCCGGCTCCGGTGATGTCG
This sequence comes from uncultured Actinomycetes bacterium, assembly GCA_913061025.1. Taxonomy (GTDB): domain Bacteria; phylum Actinomycetota; class Actinomycetes; order S36-B12; family S36-B12; genus S36-B12. The sequence continues at coordinate 26,089 of CAJXUJ010000002.1, forward strand.
CGGCGTTGGACGACATCATCACCGTCGAATACTGCGGAGTCGGATTGACCACCGGGGCGCTGTTCGACTCCTCGTGGGCCCGCGGGACGCCTGCCACCTTCGGACTGTCGCAGGGTCAACTCATCCAAGGGTGGGTCGACGGCATTCCGGGGATGCAGGTGGGTGAACGCCGAGTCGTGGTGATTCCGAGTGATCTCGCCTATGGGGACACGCCACCCCCGGGCATCGAACCCGGGGAAACCCTGGTCTTCGTGGTCGAATTGCTCGGTGTGGGAGCCTGACGTCCACGCCAGCACGGCAATGTGAAGTCCGAAAGTCGAGGAGCGTACATGTCTGAAAAGCCCGAGATCGATTTCATCGAAGGACCCGCGCCCACCGAGCTCGTGATCACCGATCTGATCGAGGGGTCCGGTGCCGAGGCCACCCCCGGCGCCACCGTGGAAGTGCACTACGTCGGGGTGGACTTCGACAGCGGCGAGCAGTTCGACGCCTCGTGGGATCGGGGCGAGTCGATCGTCTTTCCACTCTCCGGGCTCATCGCAGGTTGGCAGGAAGGCATTCCCGGTATGAAGGTGGGGGGCCGTCGCCAACTCGTAATTCCACCCGAGCTCGCCTACGGACCCGCGGGCTCCGGTCATCGACTCGCAGGCTCGACGCTGGTCTTCGTGATCGATCTTCTGGATGTCCGCTAGCACCACGGTGACGCGAACCGAGCGTCTCCTCAATCTGGTGATCGCCCTGCTCGCTGCCCGATCACCGGTGTCCCGCAGGGTTATCCAAGAAGGAGTTGCGGGGTACGACCCCACGGCATCGGCTTCGGCATTCGAGCGAATGTTCGAGCGCGACAAGGACGAATTGCGGGCCATGGGTATCCCAATCGAGACGATCACCGATGCCCATGGCGAGGTACAGGGATATTTGATCGATTCCACGGAATATGGAGCGCGGGAGTTGTCCTTCGACGGTGAGGAACTCGCTGCCTTGAACCTGGCGGCTCTCGTCTGGGACGACGCCGTACTCGAATCCACCGCCATCACCGCGATCCGCAAGATCGAGTCGATAACACCAGCGTCCAGCCACGGTGACTCGTTGCTGGACACACCGGCCACCTCAACAACCTTCGGGCACGTAAGCGCGCAGGAGGCGGCACTCCTGCCGTTAATGCGGGCCGTTCGTGATCATCGCGTCGTCCGCTTCGACTACCGAAAGCCCGGCTCAAGCGAAGTCGAGAAGCGTTCTGTTGAGCCGTGGAGCCTGTACTCGCACCAGGGCCGCTGGTACCTCACCGGTCTCGACCTCGAGCGAAACTCTGAGCGCTTATTCCGGGTCTCACGCATTCAGGGCGGGGTCACCGTGACGGCCACCGCCGCATCCGAGCGCACAGCCGATCCGGCAATCGTCCCGGAGGCGGGCACCGACGACGACGTCACCGTGCTCGTCCACATCCCCGAAGGTCTCGGAGCCGAGCTCCGACGCCACCGAACGTGCACAGCCGCGGGTGCTGACACCTTTTCCATATCCGAAAGCAGGCACCGGATCCTCGAACTCCTATGGCGGGCGGATCCTGCAGTGCGCCCCCTTGGCCCCGACGAAATCGTCGACGCTTTCGAGTCCGGACTTTCGGATGTGGAGACGGCCCACCGATGAGCGAAACCGCGTCCGAGAGGCTGGCCCGGCTTCTGGCCCTGGTGCCCTGGCTGCGCGCGCATGACGGCATCACCATCGAACAGGCGGCCGCCCATTTCGGGGTGAGCGAGGAGCAACTCACCACGGACCTATGGCAGCTGATCGTCTGCGGAATCCCCGGTTACGGTCCCGACCAACTCGTGGACATCCAGTTTTGGGACGACGATCGCATTCACGTCCTTGATCCGGTAGCGCTCGAGCAGCCGCTCCGGCTGACACCGGAGGAGGTATCGGCGCTTCACATGGGGCTACGAGTCCTGGCCCAAGTTCCTGGATCGCACGATGTGCGAGCGATCGTGACTGCGATGGCGAAGCTCGAGTCCGCGGGAACCCCACCGATTCCGATGGACATCGGCGCACCCGAGGATCCCGAGATCGTGGCCATCCTCCATGCGGCGATGGCGGAGGACCAACGCGTGGAGATCGACTACGCACCCGGCGATCGGGATCGAGTCGAAACCCGTCGGATCGCACCGCACGCCAGCTACACGGTCGACGGCGTGGTCTACCTCCAGGCGTGGTGCGAGCGCGCTGAGGACATTCGCACCTTCCGCCTCGATCGCGTGCACGCCGCGCGACCGGTATCCCGTGACTCCACCGACGGTTCAGACAGCCAAGAAGTGAGTCGACCTGAGAGTCGAGCCGAGGATCGATCGGCGAGAGCACCGCTCGGACGCCCCGCGCCCGCAGGGCTGGCAACCGCGCTAGTACGGATTGCCCCTCAGGCCGCCTGGGTCGTGGATACCGAGCCGGTCACCGTCGTCGAAGCGGCCATCTCCCCGCCCGGCGGGGACCCCAGCGACCAGGATGCGAACACCATCACCGCCACGATCGACTACGCGAGCAGCGACTGGCTTGTGCGGTGGGTGCTGGGCTTCGGCGGTGCTATCACCGTGCTCGAACCCGCTGAAATCCGCCAGGCCGTGGTGGAAGCCGCTCGCCAGCGCCGAATGGCGGGTTAGACTCATAACCGGACCGGGAACGCCGGTGCCCGGCACATCGAGGACAAGGAGCGATCGCGATGCCTAATCTGCGGTGGCAAGAACTGCTGATCATCGTTGCCCTGGTGCTCCTACTCTTCGGCGCCAAGCGGCTTCCCGACGCCGCGCGCGGCCTCGGTCGGTCGATGCGCATATTCAAGGCCGAGACCAAGGGGCTCGTCGACGACTCAGCTGAGGACGCCGTGGACTCGAAGTCCACCGATCAGCCGAGTGCGCTTGAATCGCCGTCCTCGAACAGCAACACCGCCCCCGCCGCTCAGGATTCCGCCGAACGGCCCTCGGAACGCACCGACGGCTAACTCCTCCCCGTGGCCGTTCAAGAAAAGGGGAGTAACGCGCAGGCGGCCATGCCGCTCACCGAACACCTGCGTGAGCTTCGATCACGACTCCTGAAATCCTCCATCGCGATCGTGCTGGGGATGATCGTCGGCTGGATCGCGTATCCAACGATCTTCAATCTCCTGAGCGAACCGTTCGAAGGAGCCGTTGCGCAAGCCCAGGCCGAAGGGCGCGACGTCACCCTCGCACTCACCGGTGTGACCGATCCGTTCGTCCTACAACTGCAGGTAGCGGCGATTGCCGGGCTCGTGATCTCCGCACCCGTGTGGCTGTACCAACTGTGGCGTTTCGTAACCCCTGGATTGCACAAGCACGAGAAGCGGTGGGGGGTTGCTTTCGTCGCCGTTGCTTTTCCGCTATTCCTCGCCGGCACCGTACTCGCGTACATGGTGCTGCCCATCGGTTTGGAGATCCTGCTCGGCTTCACTCCCGAGAACGTGGAGAACATCGTCTCGGTGGACCGCTACCTGTCCTTCTTCCTGCGGACCGTCGTGGTGTTCGGCGTCGGCTTCTTGACCCCACTGTTGATCGTCACGTTGAACTTCGCCGGGATTCTGTCCGGAAAGCGACTGCTCTCGTGGTGGAGATGGATCATCTTCACGGTCTTTATCTTCGCCGCCGTCGCTACCCCCACGGGCGATCCGATCAACCTCATCCTGCTCGCTGGCCCAATTCTGCTGCTCGTCGTTATTGCGGTTGGAATCGCGCTGCTCAACGATCGCCGGAGAGCGCGTAAGGGCCTTGCCGAGCCCGACTATCAAGCCTGGGACGACGACGAAACTTCGCCGCTGAACGAGGATTCGTGATCCGAATCATCGCTAACCCCGTCGCTGGCGGGGGGAAAGCGCTGAGTGATGCCAGCCGCCTGGCACGGGTCTGTGCGGATGCGGGGATACCCACCCACGTGCATGTCGCGGCATCACGTGACGACACCGTGCGGACCGCACGCGACGCCGCGCACCTGGGATTGGTAGTCGCCTGCGGTGGCGATGGCACCGTGCACGATTGCTTGAACGGCGTCATGTCGGCCGGCCTCGCCCTGCCACGGCTAGCGATCTGGCCAGCAGGTACGGGTAACGACATCGGCCGCGGCCTGGAATCGGCGGGAGGCAGGACACCCGAAACCCGCGAGCATGACTTCAGCCCAGAAGACTTTGCCGCGGCGGTCCTCGACGAATCTTTTCTACGGGTGGACGTCGGCTCGGCCATCACCGCGAACGACTCGAGTGTGATGGAGTCACCGTCCTACTTCCTCGGCGTCCTGTCCTGCGGTTTCGACTCCGATGTCAACGAACGCGCTAACGCTATGCCTGCTCGAGTCGGAAAAGCCCGCTACCTACTGGGGGTAGCGAGGGAACTTCCCTCGTTCCGTCCTCGCTGGTACGCCATCGATAGCGATGGTGCTGACTCCAGCATGGCCGGCATGGTCCTGGCGATCGGGAACGGACCGGCCTACGGATCCGGGATGATGATCTGTCCCGCCGCGGACATGACCGATGGCCTCCTGGACGTCACCTTGGTGACGGATACCCCCAAACGCACGTTCGTGTCGGTCCTTCCCCGGGTGTACACGGGCCGACACATCGACCACCCTTCGGTGGTTTCCTGGCGAGCCCGCAGGCTTCGGATCGATGCACCCGACTCCCTCGTGTACGCCGACGGTGAGCGGCTCGGACCGCTTCCCGCTGTGGTCGAAATCCATCCCGGTGCCCTGGAGGTCCTCGACGTTCCTCGGACCTAGGCTGGCGTGGTGACCGGCACTTCACCGGCAGAGAGATACGCGGCCTCTCGCCAACGAGCCACCCAGCCGGAGCTTGAGGCTTTCGCGCTGCAGTACGACTTCGGTCTGGACGACTTCCAGCGAGCCGCGTGTAGGGCTCTGGAGAATGGATCCGGTGTCCTGGTGGCGGCACCGACCGGATCTGGCAAAACGGTGGTCGGCGAGTTCGCGGTGCACCTTGCCCTGAAACATGGGGGCAAGTGCTTCTACACGACTCCCATCAAGGCCTTGTCCAACCAGAAATTCGCGGAACTCGTCGAGCGCTACGGAAGCGATGCTGTCGGCCTCCTGACCGGCGACAACTCGATCAACGGTGAAGCCCCCATCGTCGTGATGACAACCGAGGTCCTGCGCAACATGCTCTACGCAGGATCTTCGACCACTGCATCGCTGCGCTACGTCGTGATGGACGAGGTCCACTACCTAGCGGATCGATTCCGCGGGGCCGTCTGGGAAGAGGTGATCATTCACCTTCCTCCGACCGTCACCGTCGTCGCCCTGAGCGCCACCGTCTCCAATGCCGAGGAATTCGGAGCGTGGTTATCGGCCGTTCGTGGATCCACGGAGATCATCGTCGAGGAACACCGACCCGTCCCGCTCTGGCAGCACGTGATGGCCGGGCACCACCTCTACGACCTCTTCACCGATGAGGGGCAGGTCAACCCCGAGTTGATCGCACTCGGGAGACGGTCACGCTCAGCCGCCGGCCGGTACGGCTCACGGGGGCGGTCCCGGGCGCGATCGCGCCGACCGCGACGCGATTCCCTCACACCGTGGCGCAGCGACGTCATCGGCGAACTTTCCGCAGATGGATTGCTTCCGTGCATCTACTTCCTGTTCAGCCGTGCCGGCTGTGATGACGCCGTCGAGCAGTGCCTGCGAGCAGGTATCCGGCTGACGTCGTCGAGCGAACGCGAGATCATCCGTTCGGTCGTGGCCGCCGGGACCATGGGAATCTCCGACGACGATCTCGCCGCCCTCGGGTACGTGGACTGGTCCGAGGCCCTGGAGCGGGGCATCGCCGCGCATCACGCCGGGATGCTCCCCGCGTTCAAGGAAATCATCGAGGACCTGTTCCAGCGCGGGCTCATCAAGGTTGTTTTCGCAACCGAGACATTGGCGCTCGGCATCAACATGCCGGCTCGCAGCGTGGTGTTGGAACGACTGGTCAAGTGGAATGGTGAAGCCCACGTCGATCTGACGGCGGGGGAATACACGCAGCTCACCGGCAGAGCCGGCCGTCGTGGGATCGATGTGGAGGGGCATGCGGTTGTGCTGTGGTCCGACGAGTTGGATCCCGAGGTCCTCGCCGGCCTCGCATCCACGCGTACCTATCCGCTGAAGTCCTCGTTTCGAGCCTCGTTCAACATGGCGATCCACCTCGTCGGTCAACTGGGCCGCGCCCGCGCCCGTGAGGTTCTGGAGACCAGTTTCGCCCAGTTCCAGGCCGATCAGTCCGTCGTCGGTCTCGCTGCTGAATCCCGCAAACTCCGGCAGGCGCAGCGGGGCTACGTCGAGTCGATGACGTGTCATCTGGGCGACTTCACCGAATATGCGCACCTTCGAGAGGAACTCTCCCGTAGCGAGAAAAACGCGGGGCGATCTGCCAGCGCGGCCCGCAAGCACGGCGCAGAAGAGACACTCGCGTCATTGCGACCCGGGGACGTCATCAACATCCCTCGAGGCAAGAGAGCCGGGCCGGCGGTGGTTATCTCTGCGGCGGAGCGTCCGCAGGATCCACGCCCTCAGGTACTCACGCACGAACGACAGGTTCGTCGAATCTCCACGATCGAGGTGCCGTTCGCCATCCCCACGTTGGGCCGGGTCAAGGTCCCGCGTCACTTCACCGCCAAGGACGCAAGCATGCGGCGCGATTTGGCCCGTCGAGCCATCGATGTCGCCGAATCCGCGGATGTCGTTGCCGAGGTGCCCCGGACATCAGAGACCGACGACGACATCAGCCGGCTGCGTGCCTCGCTGCGTGCCCACCCGTGTCACGGCTGCGAGGAGCGCGAAGCCCATGCCCGCTGGGCCGAGCGGTATTTCCGAACCGAACGTCAGCTTCACGATCTCGACCGACGAATCGCCACCCGCACGCACAGCATCTCCCGCCAGTTCGACAGGGTGTGCGACACCTTGGTGCACTTGGGTTACCTCGAGGGTTCTGGCGACGCCATCACCGTCACCGAAGACGGTCGAATGCTCGGCTGGCTGTACTCGGAGTCTGATCTGCTCATCGCCGAGTGCTTGCGCGCCGGGGCGTGGAACGACCTCGAACCACACGAACTCGCAGCGGTCGTCTCAGCCATCGTGTACGAAAGTCGACGACCAGAAGGTGACGTCAGACCTGCGGTCCCCGGCGGAAATGTCGAGAAGGCCATCGATGGGCTGTACCGGACATGGGCTCGACTCAGCGACATCCAGCGCGCCAACAAACTAGGTGCCGGACCGGAGCCCGACGCGGGGCTTGTGTGGGCGGTGTACCGCTGGGCTCGCGGCGCGTCACTCCTGACGGTGCTGACGAGTAACGATGTCAGCGCCGGTGACTTCGTGCG
>CAJXUJ010000003.1 GCA_913061025.1 uncultured Actinomycetes bacterium
GAAGCCGATTTCGTGCTGGCAGACAAGAACGCTGTGGCCGTTGCCGAGGCTTTCGTCGATCCGGAACTGATCGAGGTCACCGATCCCGAGGCGACGGGCGCAGCCGCCGACCGAGTGAAGCCGGCCATCGAGGCTGCCAAGGCCGGCAAGTCTGCGGTTCGACTCCTGGCTGGCGATCCGGTTATGGGTTCGACACTTCTCGGTGAAGTTGGTGCTGCGCGCCGAGCGAAGATCGATGTCGAGATCGTGCCGGCCGTCAGCGAGGTCACCGGTGTGCCGGCCTACGCGGGCTTTGGGCTTACCGGTGGGAAAGCGCGTGAGGTGCGCGTTATCGATGCCGAGGATCCGGGTGTTCGCTGGGACGAGCTGGTGGCGCCGCGGGTCACGGCGGTGTTCCCCTCAGGCGCGAATCACCTCGTGCATATCGCGCGGGCACTACTGGACGCCGGCAAGCCGGACACCACTCCCGTTGCGATCACCCGGGATGGCACGACGGTTGATCAGCACACCCAGGTGACGACTCTTGCCGACGCTGCTGAGTCGTCGGTCACGCGCCGCACCGGGTTCGTCGTAGTCGGTGAGGTCGTCGAGCAGCGTGATCGACTCGACTGGTTCGAGCGCAAGGCACTGGTTGGTTGGCGAGTGCTCATTCCGCGCACGCAGGACAACACCGCCGGACTCGTGGCTCGGCTACGTCGGCAGGGTGCGGTGCCGAGTGAGGTTCCGACCATCTCGGTCGAGCCACCCAGGACGCCGCAGCAGGTCGAGCGAGCAGTGCACGGACTCGTCTCTGGTCGCTACGAGTGGGTGGGCTTCACATCTGCGAACGCGGTTCGCGCAGTGCGGGAAAAGCTCCAGGAATACGGCCTCGATGCGCGCTCCTTCGCAGGCTTGAAGGTTGCCGCGTGCGGTGCCGGCACGGTGGAGTCGCTCATCGAGTTTGGCGTTCGGCCGGACCTGGTTCCCGGTGAGGACCAGAGCACGAGTGGTCTGCTTGAGGTGTGGCCGCCCTACGACTCACTCCTCGATCCCATTAACAAGGTCTTCCTCCCTCGCGCGGACATCGCGACGGACACCCTCGTTGCGGGGCTGACCGAACTGGGGTGGGAAGTCGAAGACATCACGGCATTCCGAACAGTCCGCGCGGCCCCGCCGCCGGCGCCGGTTCGCGAGGCGATCAAGACCGGTGGCTTCGACGCCGTCATGTTCACCTCCAGCAGCACTGTGCGAAACCTCGTGGGAATCGCCGGCAAGCCGCACCAGTCCACGGTGGTCGCCTGCATCGGCCCGAATACCGCAAAGACAGCCGAAGAGCACGGTCTGCGTGTGGACGTCCTCGCCGAGGACAGCACCCCCGAAGGACTGGCCTCTGCTCTCGCCGATCACGGTCTCGCCCTGCGTGAGCAGGCCGAGGCTGCGGGAGAGGACGAGTGGCGTCCGAGCAAGAAGAAGGCCGCGGGGCGCCGCAAGTCCTGACCCCAGGACGCATGCGGGAACCGGTTGCTTAGGCTCAGAGCGTGAGTGATCAAAGAAGCGTCGTCCATCTGCTTCGGCACGGGGAAGTGCACAATCCAGAAGGCGTTCTCTACGGACGGCTGCCCGGGTATCGGCTCTCCGAACGCGGCGAGCAGATGGCTGAGATGGCTGCCGAAGCCCTGTCTGGGCACGACATCGCTGCCGTCATCGCTTCACCGATGGAGCGTGCGCAGCAGACCGCCGAGCCCATTGCGCGGGTGCATGGGACGTCGATCATCACCGAGCCACTAGCGATCGAGGCGGACAACGTCTTCGAAGGTCAGCGTGTCAGCGTCGGTGACGGCGTGCTGAAGCAACCGCGTACCTGGCGTCATCTGTGGAATCCATTCCAGCCCAGTTGGGGCGAGCCCTACAACGACGTCGCCGCGCGTATGCGTGAAGCTATCGAGAACGCTCGTCGAAGTGCCGATGGCCGCGAGGCCGTCTTGGTCAGTCACCAACTACCCATCTGGATCGCTCGTTTGGACGCCGAGGGGCGCCGGCTCTGGCACGACCCTCGGTCACGGCAGTGCACCCTTGCGTCACTCACGTCGTTGACGTTCGAAGGCGATCAGTTGATGTCTATCGCGTACACCGAGCCGGCTCGGGCACTCCTCCCCGGCGCCAGCCCCATCGCCGGCGCATGACGCATGCGCAGACTCCTTCCCCTTCTCCTGGCGACCTTGCTCGTGAGCGCGTGCACAAGCGCCAGCGGAGCCGGTAGCGGGAGTTCCCCGGGCTCGGATTCCGGGTTCGTCGGCGGCGATGGGTCGATCGTGGTCGTCGAGCCCTCGCAGCGGGTCGCGGCCCCGAACATCGAGGCCACCACGCTGGACCAAGAACCCTTCGATCTCACCGACTACCGGGGTCAGGTGGTGGTGCTCAACGTGTGGGCCTCGTGGTGCGCCCCCTGTCGAGCCGAGGCACCCGAACTCGAGGAGGTGTGGCAAGAACAGCGGGATCAGGGCGTGCAGTTCGTCGGGTTGAACACGCGCGACTCGGCCGTTGCTGCGCAGCGCTTTGTCGATTCCATGGGACTGACGTTTCCCAGCATCGAGGATCCCGATGGCCGCATTCAACTGTTGTTCTCCGATTCCCTTCCACCACAGGCGATTCCTTCCACGGTGGTAATCGACGAGCAGGGCCGTGTGGCAGGACGAATCCTCGGAAAGGCGAGCGCTGCAACCCTGCGTGGGGTGATCGACGAGGTGAGCAGCGGTGGGTGATGTCGGCACCCTGGTCACCAGCGGCTCGTTGCTCATCGCGATTCCGATTGCTCTTGCCGCTGGACTCGTCGCCTTCCTCAGCCCCTGCGTTCTGCCGCTTGCACCCGGCTACGTCTCGTACGTCACCGGTCTAACCGGAGCGGAACTCGCCACCGGGAACCGTCGCTCCCGGGTGCTCTTGGGCAGCGTCCTGTTCGTCCTGGGCTTCAGCGTGGTGTTCGTCTCCTACGGAGCCCTCTTCGGGGGATTGGGGTCGGCCCTTCTGCGGTACGAGGACATCATTACCCGAGTCATGGGCGTGCTCGTCATCGCGATGGGGCTGGCCTTCATGGGTGTGGTTCCGTGGTTCCAACGTGAATATCGAATGATGCGTGCTCCGACCTGGGGATTGGCCGGTGCGCCACTTTTGGGCTTGCTGTTCGGTCTCGGCTGGACTCCGTGCATCGGACCGACGCTGACGGCTGTCCAATCTCTCGCCCTGGCCGAGGCCAGTGCCCTCCGCGGCGCGATCCTTTCGTTCGCCTACTGCATCGGACTCGGACTACCGTTCATCGCCTTCGGACTACTCATCGATCGTGCTGCGCGTGCGACGGCATTCATTCGCCGGCACTATGCATGGATTATGCGAATCGGTGGCGGAATGCTCGTAGTGGTCGGCGTGCTGCTGGTCACGGGCTTGTGGTTGGACTTCACCATTTGGCTGCGGGTTTCCATCCCAGGATTCGAGACGGCCCTATGAGCACCGTTCGGACCGAGACCCCCGCCCCACCGATGGATTCGCAGGGCTTCGCGAGGTGGGCCTGGCGGCAGTTGACGAGCATGCGTGTCGCGCTGATCCTGCTCTTCGCTCTCGCGGTGGCGAGTATTCCCGGCTCGATCCTGCCCCAACGAGGCAACAACCCACTTCTCGTGGACGAGTGGTTGGCCGAACGCCCCACGCTGGGTCCCATCCTCGATTCGGCCGGGTTCTTCGATGTGTACGGAGCACCGTGGTTCGCGGCGGTCTACCTGCTGCTGTTCATCTCGCTCATCGGCTGCGTCCTCCCGCGAGTGGGCCACCACTGGCGGGCGATGCGAGGTCAGCCTCCGGCTGCGCCCCGAAACCTGGACCGGATGCAGGCGTTCACGTCGCAGAACGTGCCGGATGCTCCAGCGGATGTCATCGCCCGGGTAGAGACGGAATTGCGACGCCGGCATTGGCGGGTGCGGAGCTCTGATGACTGGATTTCGGCGGAAAAGGGGTACCTCCGCGAGACGGGAAACCTGGTCTTCCACCTCGCATTGGTCTTGATCCTCGTAGCAGTGGCTGCCGGCGGTCTCTTCGGCTGGCGAGGGAACGTGATCGTGAAAGAGGGCAGCGGTTTCTCCAACACGCTCACGCAGTACGACGCCTGGGGCGGCGGACGTCTTGCTTCCGCCGATTCGATACCTCCCTTCTCCTTCACTCTCGATGACTTTGCCGTCGAATTCGAACGCGGAGAAGCTCAGCGTGGGGCGCCGCGCTTGTTTGAGGCCCGGGTAGCGCTGCAGTCGGAGCCGCAGGGTGCCGTCACCGAAGAGGTGATCCAGGTCAACTACCCCATTTCGATCGCGGGGGCAAAGGTGTTCCTTGTTGGTCATGGGTACGCGCCAACGTTCATCGTTCGGGATGCACAGGGCGAGGTGGTCTTTGACGACGAGGTCGTGTTCCTCCCGCAGGATGGAAATTTCACCTCGACCGGTGTGATCAAGGTTCCCGACTCGACACCGCAGTTGGGCTTCCAGGGGATCTTCCTGCCCACCTCCGCGCTTGACGACGTCCGCGGACCGCACTCGATCTTCCCCGATGCTGACGATCCGTCGGTCTTCCTCTCAGCATGGGAAGGGGATCTGGGTCTGGACTCGGGTATTCCGCAAAGCATCTACACGCTCAAGACCGATCAGATGGAACAGATCGGATTGCGTGCGCTCGTGCCAGGCCAGGTCTGGGAATTCCCGCAGGGGGAGATCGAGTTCACCGGTTGGCAGCGGTGGTCCTCGTTCCAGATCGCATTCGATCCCGGTAAGGAAGCCGCCTTGATCGCCTCGGTCCTGGCCATGGCCGGGCTCATGGTGTCGCTGTTCGTGCGTCGTCGTCGCGTGTGGGTGCGAACGCGGCCGGACGATGGGGGAAGTACGCTCGTAAGCATCGCTGGATTGAGTAAAAGCGAGGCCGGTGACGTCTCGGACGATGTTCGTGAGCTCACTCGGATCGTGACGAAAGAGGAGGGCGAAGGCAGACCATGACCACCGGTACTTCGATGGGTTTGGCAGAAGCGAGCAACGCTGCCATCTACGCGACGATGGTGACCCTCACGATCGCCATGGTCCTGTTCGCCGCCTCGTTCGCCAGTGGTCGTCGTCGGCAGACGTCGCAGGTCGTCGCCCAGCAGCGCGCGGTCAGTGCTGGTGGTGCTGACGGTTCAGATGGAGGAGTCGCAGTACTGGATCGACCCGAGTCCTCTGAATCGATCGATCCCGGTCGCCGACTGGCCAATGTCGCGATGTCCCTCACCTGGCTGGCAACGGGTCTCCTCACCGTCGCCCTCGTCCTTCGCGGAGTGTGGGCTGGTCGAGTGCCGTGGGGAAACATGTACGAGTTCTCCATCAGCTCTGCGTGGGGTGTTCTGGTTGTCTTCCTCGCGTTGTCGACCCGGCGCGATCTGCGTTGGCTGGGGCTCTTCGTTGTCGCACCTGCGCTGCTCACCCTCGGCCTCGCCGTCACCGTTCTCTACACCGAGGCTGCGCAACTCGTACCCGCGTTGAAGTCCTACTGGCTGGTGATCCACGTGTCCGCGGCCATCATCTGCGCGGGAGCGTTCACCGTGGCTGCGTCGTCGGCGGCACTGTCCATCGTTCAGTCCCGACGTGAAGCCAGTGGACGGCAATGGGTGGGTCCGCTAGCCAATGTTCCGGACGCCGAGCGGCTGCAAACCTTCACCAGTCGCATCATCGCTTTCGCATTCCCGCTGTGGACCTTCGCCGTGATCGCCGGAGCCATCTGGGCGGAGAACGCCTGGGGTCGCTACTGGGGCTGGGACCCCAAGGAGACGTGGGCGTTCATCACGTGGGTTGTGTACGCCGCCTACCTACATGCGCGCTCGACAGCCGGCTGGCGTGGGAACCGTGCTTCCTGGATCGCGATTCTCGGATTGGTGACGTTCCTTATCAACTATTTCGGCGTGAACATCTTCGTCAACAGTCTGCATTCCTACGCCGGCCTGTAGGTCGGCCGGCTAACTCGCTTCTCCCCGGCGCTTGCGCATTTTCTTGCTCCAGACGTCGTCGTCCAGCTTGCGCAGGAACCGTGGATCGTCATCGGGTGCGACCGGGCCACGCTTGCGGAAGAAGCCGCCGTTTTCGGGCCACGGACGGCCGAGCAGCAGCCACAGGCCTCCGCCGAGGAGTGGCAGCACGAGAACCAGGACGAGCCACAACCACTTGGGCAATGTGCGTGTCTGCGACTTGGGCGTGCGAGCCACATCGATGACGAAATAGATGTAGAGCGCCACCGCTAACAGGACGAGGACTACACGAAGCATGGTCCGGTAATGGTAACCGTGGTCGGTGGTTCCGCTCGCCTCCCGTGACCGGATCCCGACGGGCCTTGCTCGGTACGGTGGGCAGGTGGAGTCATCGCCCCCGGGAACACCCCTTCCAACGCCACCGCGCCGCTCAGGGTTCGCCGCGATCCTCGTCTACACGGGTATGCGGGTCGGTCTCTTCCTTGCGGTGTGGTTGTTGCTGCAGTTGGTGACTCCGCTGCGCGGCCTGTGGGCCGCGTTGGTCGCGATCCTGGCGTCGGGTCTGATCAGCATCTTTGTCCTGAACCGACAACGCTCGGCGATGAGCGCCGTCGTCGGTCGCTTCTTCGGTGGAATCAACGCTCGTATCGACGCCGCTTCGCGGGCCGAGGATGACGACGAATTCGACGAGGGGGCGCTACAGAACTGGGATAACCAGGCCGAGCGACAGAGCGATGGCGTAGACCGAGACGAGTTGTCCCGTAGCGACGAGAGCGGGGATGAGTCCCGGTCCCCGGGTTCTGCTCATGACGATTCGCCAAGGCCGCCAGGCCCAGGGGAGGGCAACGAGTCCCAGTAGCACCCATGGTCCTGCGGTGAATGCCATCGCGACGATCATGGCGAAGGCGACGGCCAGCAGCGCCGCGAAAAAGGCTCGGGTGCGCGAATCTCCGAGCCGAACGGCGAGCGTTCTCTTGCCGGACTCGGTATCGGACGGAATGTCCCGAAGATTGTTCGTCACCAGAATCGCGCAGATCAAAACGCCGATGCCGATGCTCGCGAGCACTGCGGTGACATTGATCGAACCCACCTGTACGTACATGGTTCCCAGCACCGGGACGAGTCCAAAAAAGACAAAAACGAAGACCTCGCCCCAACCTGCGTACCCGTAGGGACGCGAGCCGCCCGTGTAGAACCAGGCAGCTGCTATCGAAGCCGCGCCGACCAGGAGTAACCACCAGTAGCCGGAGAGTGCAACGAGGGTCAGGCCACTGAGAGCCGCGATGCCGAAGCACACGAAGGCGGCGTTACGCACTTTCGACGGTTGGGCGATTCCCTGACCCACCAGTCGAATCGGGCCAACGCGCCGCTCATCGGTGCCGCGGATGCCATCGCTGTAGTCGTTCGCGTAATTGACGCCTATCTGCAACGCCAACGCGACGATAAGTGCGAGCGCAGCGCGCAGGGGGATCCATCCGGTGCCCGCCAGCGCCGTACCGATGACGACGGGAGCAAGAGCAGCGGGAAGCGTTCGTGGTCGAGCGCCAGCCCACCACTGGGAAAGCGTCGGTGTGCCGGGGGAGCCGCCCAGCGGTCGCGAGGTCGTCACACCAGATCCTCGTCGTCGGTTTCTGCTAGTTCGAGTCCGACGGCTGATGAGGTGGCTCGACGATCGACTTTCCCGCTGGCCGTCGTTGCGAACTCGGTCACCCGATGGATGGACGTGGGAACTGCGATGGAGCCGAGACCGGGAGTGATGCGCGCGCGGATGTCCTCAGAGTCGATTTCGTCGCCTATGTAGATCATTGCAATCCGGACATCGTGGTTGGCGTCGAACGTTGGAACAACTATCACGCTGTCGACCCCGGGATGGTCGGTAAGCCGATCCTCGATCGCCAGCAGATCGACATTCACGCCCTGGATACTGACGATGTCGTCGAGACGCCCGATCACCTGCAGAGTGCCGTCCATCCAACGCCCGCGATCGTTCGTGCGCAGCCATCCATGTGCAAAGGCCTCGTTGGCGCCATCTCGGTAGCCCTGGGCGAGCATCGGGCCAGACAGGCTGACGCGTTGGTCGTGGTCGTTGACGTTGACGTCAACCCCCGGGAGGGGGATTCCATTCAGTACGCAACCGCCGCTCGTCTCGGTCATGCCATACGTGGTGGTGACGGCGATTCCGGCGTCGTCACAGTCGCGCGCAGCCTGGGGTGCAAGGGCCGCCCCACCGACGAGGATCAATGAGCAGCGCGCGAGTGCTCTGCGGCCCGAGTCAGTGGCCAGCAGTCGCGGCAATTGCGTTGGCACGAGTGAGACGGCGATCGGGCGATTGAATGACTCAGCTGTATCGACCGCTTCTGCGAAAGCGTGATCGGTGAAGCGCTCCGCACCGCCGACGCTACTGACCGCTACCGGGCTCCGACCGGTCGCGTGAGCTCGGACGAGCACGTTGAGTCCGCCGATCGATGTCGGGGGTATAGCCAGGATCCAGGTTGGGTCACCACCGGCACGTGCGTTGACGTGGGACGTCATGGAGGTGAGCGCCGAAGCGGTCAGCATCACTCCACGCGGATTACCCGTCGAACCGGAGGTGCTCATCACGACGGCGGTGTCCATGGGCACGGGTCGGTCGGGATCAACGGCGTCGCGAATAGCGGACACCACGGCGGTCGGCAGCGCCGATGATTCCTGTGGAATGGGAGCGATCGCGGCGTCACCTGCGAGCGCGGCCGACAGTCGAGCCCAGATAGCGGTGACCGCTGCGGGTCCGCTCGGCACCTCGATCAGTTCGAGGGTCCGTTCTGTGGCGCTGTTCGACATCGTGCCGAGCGTAGGTGCTGCCGGTAGCGTTGTCGCTATGGATACCCGCACGCGCTACCCACTGCCACCCGTTGCTCCTGACGATTCGCCGGTGTGGCAAGACCCGGCTCATAGTTCGATGCGCGCGGGGTGCGGATGGGAAACGGTGGGTGACTATCGGGACATCCGATACGAGATTTCCACGGGTGACGACGCGGGGATTGCCAAGATCACGATCAACCGGCCGCACAAGCGGAACGCCTTCCGGCCGCAGACTCTCTTCGAACTCTCGCACGCAATGAACGTCGCCCGTGATGACGACCGCATCGGGGTCATCATCCTGACTGGGCAGGGCGATCTCGCCTTCTGCTCGGGAGGCGATCAGGTGATCAGGGGAGACGACGGTTACATCGGCGACGACGAGGTCGCGGATAAGGGAATCGGTCGGCTGAATGTGCTCGATTTGCAGATCCAGATTCGACGCACTCCCAAGCCGGTGATCGCGATGATTGCGGGCTACGCCATCGGCGGTGGCCACGTGCTCCATGTGGTCTGCGATCTGAGCATTGCCGCGGACAACGCGCGCTTTGGTCAGACGGGTCCCAAAGTTGGTTCCTTCGATGGGGGATACGGCTCGGGTCTACTGGCCCGGACCATCGGGCAGAAGCGATCGCGTGAGGTTTGGTACACCTGCCGGCAGTACGGGGCCGAGCAGGCTTTTGACTGGGGTCTGGTGAACGCCGTTGTTCCGATCGAGGATCTCGAGATCGAGACGGTTCGCTGGGCTCGGGACATGCTGCAGTTGTCGCCGCTCGCACTGCGAATGCTGAAGGCTTCGCACAACGCGGCCGACGATGGCCTCGCGGGTGTGCAGCAGTTGGCAGGCGATGCGACGCTGCTGTTCTACATGACCGAAGAGGCGCAAGAAGGGCGAGACGCCTACAAAGAGAAGCGTGCCCCGGACTTCGAGCAGTTCCCGCGGCGTCCGTGACATCAGGCTGGCCTCCTGGGCCGGAGTCGGTCGAGGAGCTGCTCGGCGCTGCGGTTGCCTTCTCGCTCCCCTTGCGAGTTCCCTTCCGGGGTCTGACTGTTCGCGAGGGCATGCTGATCAAAGGGCCATCGGGTTGGGGTGAGTTCGCGCCGTTCGACGATTACGACGCGTCTCGAAGCGCTCGCTGGTTGGCGGCCGGTCTCGAGGCAGCCTGGGGTGAGTGGCCACCGGCGTTGCGTTCGTCGATCGAGGTCAACGCGATCATCCCCGGCGTCGATGCGACTCGAGCGGGTGCTCTTGCGCGGGAAGCGATCTGGGAGCAGGGGTGCACCACGATCAAAGTCAAGGTCGGGACATCCCTCGCCGATGACGAAGCTCGAGTGGTGGCAGTACGGGACGCGTTGGACTCATCCAATGTCGATGGCCGGATCCGACTCGACGCGAACGGTCTGTGGAGTCTGGAGCAGGCACGCACCGCGCTCCGTCGCCTCGGTCGCTATGGAATCGAATACGTGGAGCAGCCGTGCGCCACGTTGGACGACATCGCTCGGCTCCGCGCGGAGGTGGATGTTCCTATCGCGGTCGATGAGGTGATTCGGCTGGCTTCGGATCCGCAGGGTGTTCGCTTGGACGGCAAAGCTGATGTGGCTATCTGCAAGCCGATGACGGTTGGCGGTGCACACGCAACCGTTCGTTTTGCGGAACGAGTGGGAGTCCCGGTAGTGATCAGCGGATCTTTGGATTCGAGCATTGGGCTGTCGGCGTGTATCGCCGCTGCGGCCGCGCTCCCCGACCTTCCATTCGCGAGTGGGCTCGGCACCGGTGCCCTGTTCGAACGCGATGTCACGGATCCGCCGATCCGTCCGACATCAGGGAAACTAACCGTCGAGCGAACGGCCCCCGACCTCGAAGCGTTGATGCATGCGACAGAAGGCGTGTCCGAGGAGCGAGCCCGCTGGTGGCGCGAACGCCTGGTCGAGGCGTATCAGGTGCTGACATTGAGCGATTACGCTGACGTCCGCGGGCCTGACCCGTCCACGGACGCGAGGAAGATGGAAGGCTGAGCCCGTGGAAACCCAGATGCCTCCGTCGGTTGCCCAAGCCCTCGTGATGGTGGACGAACTCATGCGCTGCGGTGTCACGGATGTGGTGCTCGGCGTGGGGTCTCGGTCGGCACCATTGGCCCTTGCGTTGGCGGCCGCAGAAGAACGAGGCGAAATTCGACTCCACGTACGCGTCGACGAGCGCGTCGCGGGATTCCTTGCCCTGGGAATCGGCAAGGCGACGGGGGTGCCCGCTGCAGTCGTGACGACTTCGGGAACGGCCGTGGCAAATCTGCTGCCGGCCGTCGTTGAAGCTCACGAGTCGCGCATCCCACTCATCGTCCTCACCGCGGATCGGCCGGGCCGCCTTCGCGATGTGGGCGCTAACCAGGTGATCGCTCAGTCGGGCATCTTCGGCAGGTTCAGCAAACTCGACATTGACATGGAGCCGGCCCACGGCAACGAGAATCGCTACTGGCGGTCCACAGTCGCCCGGAGCGTGGCGGTGGCGACGGATTCCATCGATCCGGGACCCGTTCACGTGAACGCTCCCTTCGAGGAACCCCTCGTCGGTGACGCGGTGATGCAGCCACTCCCGCCCACGTTGGCAGGTCGCCCTGATGGTCGGCCGTGGACCGCGGATGCACGGCTCGTCGCCGGGATGAGCATTCCGCTGGACGAGGCGCTCGCGCTGCTCGATGAGCAGGCGACCGTTCCCGCGCGGGGCCTGATCGTGGTTGGTGATCACAATGACGACGACACCGTGGATCTCGTAGACGAACTCGCCGATGCGCTCGGCTGGCCGGTCATCTCCGAACCATCGGGACGAGCGAGTGGCGCTCAGCAGGGATTGGCGCACGGTCCGCTGGTGTGTGACGACCCGAGTTTCGTCGATGCTCATGTCCCGGATCTGGTGATCACAGTGGGCCGGGTAGGTCTCTACCGCTCGCTAGCGGCGTTGATAGCCGCATCGACCATGCACATCGCAGTCGACACGCGCTCGTCCTGGAGTGACCCCACTCGCAGTGCCGACCTAGTACTCGCGTCGGTCCCATTGCCTCCCTCGTCGGCGGGCGATGACCCCGAGTGGTGGTCGGATTGGGAACGGGCGGACCTCCTTGCGGCCGCTGCCGTGGAGACAGTGCTCGGTTCGGACAGTGGTGTGCTGACCGGAATGCAAGTAGCGCGCGTCGTGACGAGTGTGCTTCCGGAAGACGGTCAGTTGTTTCTCGGATCCTCTTCTGTGGTCCGACACGTCGGCAGTTTCGCCGGAGGCTCGCTCGCCACTATCGATGTTCTGGGGAACCGTGGAACGTCCGGCATCGATGGCTGTGTGTCGACCGCGTGGGGTGCAGCGGTGGGCTTTCAAGCACTCGGTGGAGGCTCGACCGTGGCGTTGGTTGGCGATGAGACCTTCTGGTACGACTCCAATGCCCTCGCCGTGTCACAGGAAGAACCGCGGCCCGATCTCGTCGTCGTCGTTGTGGACAACGACGGCGCCGGAATCTTCTCGACGCTCGAACAGGGTGCGGGCGCGTTCGAGTCGCACTTCGATCGGGTCTTCGGAGTGCCGTTGGGTCTTCGACTGTCGGAGCTCGCGTCGAGCTACGGCGTCTCGGTTTGCGAAGTCACCTCGGGCTCAGAGTTAGCCGAGGCAGTGAGCGAGCGGCTGTCGGACGGAGTTCACGTCGTGGTTGTCCGAACCTGCGATCGGACGATGGAGGCTGAAACACTCTCGAGCGTGCGGGATGCCGTTCGCCAGGCGATCGACAGCGGCTGACGAGTCAGTTTCATGGACCCCGAGCGTCGCGAAAGGATCGTTCAAGCAGCGGCCGATCTGTTTGCCGCTTACGGAGTAATCAACGTCGGACGACACGACATCGCGCGCCGAGCCGACGTCACGATGCGATCGGTGAACGCCGTCAGTGCCCACCGAACAGACCTGCTCCGGGAAGTGCTCGAGCGTCTCCCGACCAGCCCGGTTGCCGAAGCCATCCGGGCGCAGGCGGATAGCCCCTCCGATGAAGAATCTGGGGCGACGGCGATGTCGGCTCTTCTGTCTGCCGCTCACGAAGCGCTGGGTAACCCATCGGCAGCATGGGATCCGCTCGAATTGCAGGCTCTCGCGGCCGCGCCTTATGACGACGCTCTGCGCGCCCTTGTCGGATACCGCGTCGAGCGCCGCTGGGATGCGGTGCGCGAAGTCCTTCGACAACTCGAAATCTCCGGTGACCGGAAAGACGTAGATGCAGCGGTTTTGCACGTGCTGGCTGTAGGGATCGGTGTTGCTGTGCTCGCACCGGTTCTGCCGGGGGCGCACGACACCCGGGCGTGGACTGCTTTAACAGCCCGCATCATGGAGAGCCTGTCTGCGCATGAGCCGCTTGCCGGACAGGGGTCGGGATTGGGGCCAGCGGGCCGCACCTGGCGGGCGCGACTACAGCTTCCGAGCGGCCCGGATTCGATTGCTCACCTCACTCGGGTGTTGTCCATGCTCGACGTATCACTCGTCACGATGACGGTGGCTCCGGTAGGGGCCGACGAGACTATGTCCCTGATTGATCTGATCCTTCGGTCTTCCGATCAGATGTCGCGCGCGATGGTTGTCGATTCCCTTCGGACTGTGGGTGAAGACGTGGTAGTCGGTCGAGGTCAAGAAGGCGATGTCGATGATGTTGCCGCCCGAGTTCTCGAACTCAGCACTCGATTACTCGGTCAACCGGAGTTCGCTCCGCAAGCTGCCGCCGAACTGCTGCTCGCGGATTCCTGGCAAGTGGTCGACGCCTCGGTGGGCGAGGACTCCTCGCCTTTTGCGGCCCGTCTGCAGTGGACGGTTGATCGACACGTGATCGTCCGCCGAGCCAACGCCCCCTTCACCGCTGGTGAGTACGCGCGCGCGACCGCGCTGCTGGAGTTGATGGACGCGGTAACCGTGGCTCACGGCGCTGCGAGTTTCGGCTGGCTCGACACTCTTGCCGATGGCACGGAGTTGGTTACTCGGCTTGCGCGGCCCGAGGACACCGCCGAAGTCGAGAACCTGCATCGGCGCTGTTCCCCTGACAGCCTCTATCAGCGGTATTTCACGCCGAAGAACACGTGGCGTGAAGAGAACCTGCGCCGAATCTCCGGAGGTCACCGCGGGATCACCCTCGTCGTTACCCGGGGCGAGGCCGAGATCGTGGCTATTGGAAACGCTTTTCCGCTTACTCCGGACGAGGGGGACTCCGAACACTTCACCCGGGGCGAAGTTGCCTTACTGGTGGACGACGAATGGCACGGACAGGGCATCGGTCGGCTGCTGCTCAGCCATCTCATCGAATCGGCCCCGCAATTGGGGTTCACGCACCTGGTGGCTTTCGTACTGGAAGACAACGTCGCAATGCAGTCGTTGCTCGACGCGGAGGTGTGGGAGACGCGTCCGGCCCCCGATCTCGGAGCGAATGCGCGCGCATACGCCGCTTCGGTTGAAGCGCTTAGCGAGACTCGAGAGCCGTCTTCATCGGAATGAGCTTGGCGCGCGACTCGGCGAGTTCGCGTTCGGGATCGGAACCGGCCACGATGCCGCAGCCGGCGAAGGCGCGGACAGTTCCGGCCTCCCGATTCACGAGTCCGCAGCGCAGAGCAATGCCGAACTCGCCATCTCCTCGAGCGTCGAACCAGCCCACCGGACCCGCGTAGCGATCGCGGGACATCCCTTCAAGTTCTCCAATGACAGTCAACGCCCGTTCGGTGGGAGTGCCGCACACCGCCGCGGTGGGGTGCAGTGAAGCGGCGAGCGAAAGGAGTGATGCGTCGTCGGCGAGACGGCCCGTGACGTCGGTCGCGAGGTGCTGAACGTTCGCGAGTTCGAGCACGCCGGGGCTTTCGGGGAGGTCCATGTCGGTGCAGTGCGTAGCGAGCGCCTTTGCGACGGAGCGAACGGCATACGCGTGCTCGGCAAGGTCCTTGTCGCTGGCGAGCAATGCCTGCGCCAACCCTTGATCCTCTGCGCTATCGCCGCGGCGTCGCACGGTCCCGGCGAGTACCCGACTCGTGACCAAATCACCGGTTCTACGAACGAGCAGTTCCGGGGTGGCGCCGACGAGATCCGCAACGTTGAACGTCCAGCAGGTCGGATAGTCGCGAGCCAGCCGGTCGAGCAGCAGTCGAGAATCCACGTCACCTTCGACGTGAGCTATGACGTCTCGCGCGAGAACCACTTTGTCGATCTCACCCGCATTGATGCGTTCGACCGCCTGGCCGACGGCCTTCTCCCACTCCGGTCCGCTCATCGCGCCGTCGTTCCACGTAACCGAGATGGGGGAGTGTCGGGGTGTGTGCGCGGTGATCTCGTCGGCACGGATAGGTGCCTCGGCGCCCGGCGCGTGGATCGTGGTCAACCACGCTTGACCCGAACGCTGTCCGACGAGGACCGCGGGAACGATGATTTCCGAGGCGTCCTGAGGGTCGAAGGCGTACGACGCAAAGGCAATGGGGCCGGTGCCCGGCACGCTCACCGAGTCATCGATGGACATCGTTTCCAGGAGTTCTGCCCACCACCGCTGGGAGCGGGAGAAGCGTTCCACTCCGCGAACCTGCAATCGCGCCGCGATGCCCCAACCGACGAGTCCTTCACCGCGCCGTACCCAACACAGGTTCTCGCCGTCGGGCAGTAGCGACAGCAGGTCGAGATCCGCATCCAGGGGACGGGTAGTCGCAATGAGCTGTGTAGGTGCTTCTGCGTGGGGATGCGGGGACACCCAAGAAGGGTAGGGGCATCACCGGTGCTTGTCCTCTGGGAGCATTCGGCCATGTCTCGTGCTGGGTTGGACAAGCAACCGAAGGACGTCGCCGCAATGTTCGACGACGTCGCAGAGCGTTACGACCTCACCAACGATGTCCTGGCGCTGGGTCAAACTCGACGGTGGCGCAAGGCGGTTGTGTCAGCCGTTGGGGCGCTGCCGGGTGATCGCGTACTGGACCTTGCGGCTGGGACGGGAACCTCGAGTGAGCCGATTGCGCGTGCCGGGGCTTTCGTCGTTGCGTGTGATTTTTCCCTCGGGATGCTCGCGGTGGGCCGAACTCGTAATCCGCGGCTGTCGTTCGTGGCCGGCGACGCCCTGCGGCTCCCCTTCGCCGACAACTCATTCGATGCCGTCACGATCTCCTTCGGGCTGCGAAACGTCAACGACCGTCACGCGGGGCTCCGAGAGCTCCTCCGGGTGACCAAACCGGGAGGCCGGCTCGTGATCTGCGAGTTTTCGCACCCGACCTGGGCACCTTTCCGCGAGGTCTACTCGACGTACCTGATGGGTGCGCTTCCGGCCGTGGCGAGGCGGGCGTCGTCCAACCCAGACGCCTACGTCTATCTCGCCGAATCCATTCGAGCGTGGCCCGATCAGCCGGAACTAGCCCAGGACGTGTTGTCCGCGGGATGGGAAAAGGCAGGGTGGCGGAATCTGTCAGGCGGCATCGTCGCCCTACACAGGGCGACCAAACCGGACGCTTGATTGCTCGCTCACCGGGGCCTTACATCGCTCATGATCCGGCCACTATGCTTTCTATGGTCGTGAAGGTTTTCACGAACGCGCAATGTGTGTTCGTGTGCCAATCGGCCGCTCAGCAGCCACGCTCGCATCCGTTCAACCGACGAATGCGACAACCAAGCGAGGGGTAGCCGGCGCCGTGAACGTCTACACGCCGATCTTTGTTCTGGGGGCTTTGGCCTTCGGGTTCGCCGCGTTCTCGGTGGTGATCGCGACCTTCACCGGTCCCAAGCGGTACAACCGGGCGAAGTACGACGCCTACGAGTGCGGGATCGAACCCACCCCCCAGCCCATTGGCGGTGGCCGCTTCCCGGTGAAGTACTACCTCACGGCGATGATGTTCATCATCTTCGACATCGAACTCGTCTTCCTTTATCCGTGGGCGGTGTCCTTCGACGCTCTCGGCGCCTTCGGACTCGTGGCGATGATGCTGTTCCTTTTGAATCTGGCCGTTCCCTACGTCTACGAGTGGCGTCGTGGTGGATTGGAGTGGGACTGATATGGGTCTTGAAGAGAAGCTTCCCTCAGGGATCTTGCTGACCAGCGTCGAAAAGGTCGCCGGGTACGCGCGCAAAGGCTCGCTGTGGCCCGCCACCTTCGGTCTTGCCTGCTGCGCGATCGAGATGATGGCGACCGGTGGCCCCCGCTATGACATCGCGCGGTTCGGCATGGAGGTCTTCCGGGCCTCACCTCGCCAGGCCGACCTCATGATCGTCGCCGGCCGCGTGAGCCAAAAGATGGCGCCGGTCCTTCGACAGATCTACGACCAAATGCCCAACCCCAAATGGGTTCTCGCGATGGGTGTGTGCGCCTCGAGCGGCGGAATGTTCAACAACTACGCCGTTGTTCAGGGGGTCGATCACGTCGTCCCCGTCGATATGTACCTGCCCGGCTGCCCACCCCGGCCCGAGATGCTCATCGATGCCATCTTGAAGATCCACGACCAAATTCAGGACATGAAGCTCGGCGCCAACGCCAAAGCGGAGATGTTCGAGAACGAGCAATTGGCACTCGCGGCGCCCAGCACCCTCGAGATGAAGGGTCTACTCAGGTGACGTCGGATAACACCCCGGTAGTTCCGGACGGCGTGAACGAACTCGACGTCATCGGCGTTCGCGAAGGTGCGTTCAACGTCTCGGGTTCGGGAGACACGAGTGGTTTTGGCGGTCTGGTCTCGCCGATCGTCATGCCCGGCCCCAGCGAGCGTCCCTACGGAGGCTGGTTCGACGAGGTCGCCGATGAGATCGAACTCTCCCTGCAGGCACGAAATCTGCCTGTTTCATCGGTCATCGAAAAGGTGGTGATCGATCGCGGTGAAATCACGTTCTTCGTGCGCCGTGAGCACATCGTCGATTTCGCGAAGGTTCTCAGGGACGAGCCTGGCCTGCGTTTCGAGATGTGCATGGGGGTGAACGGCGTCCACTACCCCGAGGACGCCGGCCGTGAACTCCACGCGTGCTACCCCTTCCTGTCCATCACCCACAACCGCCGCATTCGCGTTGAGGTGACCGCGCCGGATGCCGACCCGCACATTCCGTCGATCGTCGGGGTCTATCCCTCGAACGATTGGCACGAGCGCGAAACCTGGGACTTCTTCGGCATCGTGTTTGACGGACACCCCGGTTTGACCCGTATCGAAATGCCCGACGACTGGGCCGGCCATCCCCAGCGCAAGGACTACCCGCTGGGTGGCATTCCGGTCGAGTACAAGGGCGCGACCATCCCTGCTCCCGACAACCGGAGGGCGTACAACTGATGAGCGACGTCACCTACACCAGTGTCGAGACGCCCGGCGAGGACATCTACGCCGGCAGTTACGAGACCACCGAGGGCACCATCTACAACCTCGCGGGCGGGGACTGGGACACCATCGCCGCTGCGCCCGAGGGTGAGAAGGAACGCATCGTCGTCAACATGGGTCCGCAGCATCCCTCGACCCACGGCGTGCTGCGAATGATCCTCGAACTCGATGGCGAAACCGTGACCGACGCTCGATGCGGTATCGGCTATCTACACACGGGCATCGAGAAGAACATGGAGTTTCGCACCTGGGTGCAGGGCGTCACATTCGTCACTCGCATGGACTACCTCACCCCCTTCTTCAACGAGGCCGCCTACGTTCTCGCCGTCGAAAAACTCCTGGGAATCACCGAGCAGATTCCTGAGCGTGCGAACGTCATCCGCGTGATGATGATGGAACTCAACCGGGTTTCCTCCCACCTTGTCGCGCTGGCGACCGGCGGTATGGAACTGGGTGCGCTGACCGCTATGACGTTTGGTTTCCGCGAGCGCGAACTCGTCCTCGATCTCTTCGAGATGGTGACCGGTCTACGCATGAACAGCGCGTTCTTCCGCCCCGGTGGCGTCGCGCAGGACCTGCCGGCCGATGGCGAGAAAGCGATCCGTGACACCCTCCCGTTGCTGCGTAAGCGGATGAAGGACACCGCTGATCTACTGATCGATAACGCCATCTGGATGGGTCGCACCGTGGACGTCGGTTACCTGGATCTCCAGGGGTGCATGGCACTGGGTATCACCGGTCCCGTTCTTCGGTCCGCTGGACTGCCGCACGACCTACGCAAGTCCCAGCCCTACTGCGGGTACGAGACCTACGAGTTCGATGTTCCCACTCAAACCTCGTGCGACGCCTACGGCCGCTTCCTGATCCGCATCGCCGAGATGCACGAGTCGTTGAAGATCGTCGAGCAGTGCCTGGATCGACTTGCACCGGGACCGGTCATGGTCGAAGACAAGAAGATCGCGTGGCCCGCTCAACTGGCCATCGGGGCCGATGGCCAGGGCAACTCCACGGAGCACATCAAGCACATCATGTCCGAATCGATGGAAGCCTTGATCCACCACTTCAAGTTGGTGACCGAGGGCTTCACCGTTCCTCCGGGGCAGGCCTACGCCGCTGTGGAATCTCCACGCGGTGAGCTTGGCGCGCACGTGGTCAGCGCGGGCGGAACCCGCCCCTACCGCGTGCACTTCCGAGACCCGTCCTTCAACAACCTGCAGGCAACTGCAGCCATGTCCGAGGGTGCCATGGTCGCCGACGTCATCGCAGCCGTCGCGAGCATCGACCCCGTCATGGGTGGCGTGGACCGATAGCGAAAACTGGGAAGAGACCACCAATGCCGATCAGCGAGAACACACGCGAGCAGATGCGAGAGATCGCGGCGCGCTATCCGAGTGCGCGCAGCGCGCTGTTGCCGATGCTCCACCTGGCGCAGAGCGAAGAAGACGAGATCACTACCGACGGCATCAACGCGTGCGCCGAGGTTCTCGACATCACGCCCGCCGAGGTGACGGCCGTCGCCACCTTCTACACGATGTACAAGAGGGAGAAGGTCGGCAAGCACCACATCGGTGTCTGCATCAACACGATGTGCGGACTGCTCGGCGGCGACGCCGTTTGGGACGCGGTGGTCGAGGCCACGAATGGCTCCAATAACGCGACCACGCCCGACGGTGAGTTCTTCCTCGAGCGGATCGAGTGCCAGGCTGCCTGCACGCACGCCCCGGTCATGACCGTCGACTGGGAGTTCATGGACGATGTGACCCCGAGCAGTGCGGTAGAAGTTCTCGACAAGCTGCGCCGCGGTGAGCAGGTTCAGTCCACCCGTGGTCCCGTGATTCGAGACTTCGAGGCAACCGAGCACACACTCGCTTTCCCCGACGATGGTCTGGCCGACGCGCCGAGTGTGGACGACAAAATGCTCGCCGGACTCCGTATCGCCAAGGAGCAGGGAATGCAGGGAGGTAACGCCTGATGGCTACCCCGTTGACCCCCGTTATCACCGAGTACTGGGATCGTCCGGATCTCTACACGCTCGACGGTTACCGCGCGGTCGGTGGCTACCAAGCGCTGGAGAAGGCGCTGCGCACCGACCCGGACGACATCATCGCCCAGGTCAAGGACGCAGGTCTCCGAGGCCGAGGAGGTGCGGGCTTCCCCACCGGAATGAAGTGGAGTTTCGTTCCGCAGGGCGATGGCAAGCCGCACTACCTGGTGGTCAACGCCGACGAGTCCGAGCCGGGTGCGTGCAAGGACATCCCGATCATGATGGCCAACCCACACGCGCTCGTCGAGGGCGTCATCATCACCTCCTTCGCCATCCGCGCGAACCACGCGTTCATCTACATCCGTGGTGAGGTGCCCAACGCGATTCGCAAGGTCGAGTTCGCGGTCAAGCAGGCGAAGGAAGCGGGCCTGATCGGCACCAACATCATGGGCAGCGGCTTCGACCTCGAGGTCGTCGTTCACTCCGGTGCCGGTGCCTACATCTGCGGCGAGGAAACGGCGCTTCTTGATTCCCTCGAGGGATACCGCGGCCAGCCACGGCTGAAGCCACCGTTCCCGGCGGTCGCGGGTCTGTATGCATCGCCAACGGTCATCAACAACGTTGAAACCATCGCGAACATTCCGTACATCGTCGATCGCGGCGTCGACTGGTTCCGCCAGTTCGGCACCGAGAAGTCACCCGGCTTCAAGGTCTTTGCTGTCTCCGGCCACGTCAAGCGGCCGGGTATCTACGAGGCCCCGCTGGGAATCACCATGCGTGAACTCCTCGACTACGCGGGCGGTATGCGCGATGGCAGTGAAGTCAAGTTCTGGCTGCCCGGCGGCTCCTCGGTCCCGCTGCTGACGGCCGAGCACCTCGATCTGCCGCTGACCTATGAGGCGATGGCCGAGGCGGGAACCATGCTAGGCACCGGAACCCCGATGGTCTTCGACCAAACGGTGAGCGTCGTGAAGGCCGTGACTCGGTGGCTCGAGTTCTACAAGCACGAGTCCTGCGGCAAGTGCACCCCGTGTCGCGAGGGCACCTACTGGATTACTGGTGTCCTCGAGAAGTTCGAGCACGGTCATGGCCAGCAGTCGGAGATGGACACCCTCGTCGATCTCTGCGGGCAGATCTCCGGACGCTCGTTCTGTGCGCTCGGTGATGCGGCTGCTACGCCATACCCCTCGGCCCTGAAGTACTTCCGCGAGGAATTCGAGGCGGCGACCCACACGTCTGCGGATGATCAGTTCGATCCGATCGCTTCCTACGTCTTCGCAGGAGTGGGTGCCCGATGACCATCACCAACGATTCCGGAGCCGAGGTAGCGGTCCCCTCCGAGCTCGTCACCGTCATCATCGACGGCGTGGCGATCGGCGTGCCCAAGGGCACCCTGGTTATCCGCGCCGCGGAGATGCTCGGCATCGAGATCCCGCGCTTTTGCGATCACCCGCTGCTCGACCCGGTGGCTGCCTGCCGTGCCTGCCTGATCGAGGTCGAGGGCATGCCCAAGCCGCAGCCCGCTTGCGCGCAGGTGGTGAGCGACGGCATGCAGGTCCGCACGCAGTACTCATCGGATGTCGCCCGTCTTGCGCAAGAGGGCGTGATGGAGTTCCTGCTGCTGAACCACCCGCTCGATTGCCCGGTGTGCGACAAGGGTGGCGAATGCCCGCTCCAAAACCAGGCTATGAGCGTGGGCCGACCCGAATCGCGCTTCACCGAAGAGAAGCGGACGTTCGAGAAGCCGATCAATGTGAGCGCCCAGGTGCTGTTGGACCGCGAGCGTTGCGTTTCGTGCGCTCGGTGCACGCGGTTCGCCGATCAGATCGCTGGCGATCCGATGATCGAGTTGCTCGAGCGAGGCGCTCGTCAGCAGGTCGGCACCGCCGCCGATGAACCCTTCGACTCCTACTTCTCGGGCAACACCATCCAGATCTGCCCGGTCGGCGCTCTCACCAGCGCCACCTATCGATTCCGTGCTCGGCCCTTCGACCTGGTGTCCGTGCCGACCTCCTGTGAGCACTGCGCTTCCGGCTGTTCCCTCCGTACCGACTACCGACGCAGCACCATCACCCGGCGGTTGGCTTGGGACGATCCAGACGTCAACGAGGAGTGGAACTGCGACAAGGGCCGTTTCGCCTTCGCCTATCAGCAGCAGGGTCGCCTCGAGTGGCCGATGGTGCGCGAGAACGGCGAACTCCGCACCGCTTCGTGGCCGGAGGCCCTCGCGGTTGCCGCTCGTGGCTTGCAGTCGGCTGGCGCCGACACCGCGGTTCTCGTCGGTGGCCGCAGCACCATGGAGGACGCCTACGCCTACTCCCGCTTCGCGCGTTCGATTCTCCGCTCGGACAACATCGACTTCCGTGCCCGCGCGAACTCCGCCGAGGAGCAATCCTTCCTCGCTGCGCACGTAGCCGGCACTCCGATCAAGGTCGAGTACGCAGATCTCGAGAAGGCCCCGACCGTTCTGCTGGTCGCCTTCGAGCCCGAGGATGAGTCGCCGATCGTCTTCCTGCGCCTGCGCAAAGCCGCTGCGTCCAAAACCCGCGTGTTCTCGGTTGCACCGGTTGCTACCCGCGGCTTGGAGAAGATGAACGGGACCGTCATCCCCGCGGTTCCAGGCGACGAGGCTCGCACCCTGGCTGATCTTCCGGCCGACGTGCGCGAGGCCCTCGCGCAGCCCGGTGCGGTGATCATGGTGGGCGAACGTGCCGCCTCCGCTCCCGGCGCCCTGTCCGCAGTTGCCGCACTCGCCAACAGCACCGGTGCGGCGCTTGCGTGGGTTCCCCGCCGCGCAGGTGAGCGCGGTGCTCTCGACGCCGGAGCCCTCGCCGGTCTGCTCCCCGGTGGGCGACCCCTCGAGGACCCGCAGGCTCGCGAGCAGGTGGCCCAGGCGTGGGGTGTGGCTGAAGCCGATCTGCCGCGCACCGGACTCGCGGGCCCAGCGCTCTACGAAGCACTGCACTCGGGTTCGGTCAAGGCGGCTCTGGTTGGTGGCGTCGAAGGCTCCGACTACCCCGACGACCTAGCCGAGGCCCTGTCGAACGTCGAATTCGTGGTGTCCCTCGAGAATCATCACTCCGACATCACCGCTGTCGCGGACGTTGTCCTTCCCGTCGCCGTCGTGAGTGAAAAGTCCGGCACCTTCCTGGACTGGGAGGGGCGCCCGCGTCCCTTCGGGCAGGTATTCCGCGACGCCATGATGAATTCCGATGCGTCTGTCCTCGCGATGATCGCCGACGAGTTCGATGCGGCCACGCCGCGGACGGTGGCCGATCTTCGCGGTGAACTGGGCCGTCTGGGTCCCTGGCAGGGCAGCAGGCAAGCGCTCGAATCGACACCTGCAAGCGACGCAGTGACCGGGATTCGGCTGGCAACCTGGCGACTCCTTCTCGATCTCGGTGTGATGCAGGAGGGGGATCCGCATCTCGCGGCCACGGCCCGTCCGACGGTCGCTCGCATGTCACCGGCCACCGCAACCCAGAGCGGTCTTGCTGAGGGCATGCACGTCAGCGTTAGCGGACCACGGGGATCGGTGACGGTCCCGGTCGAGATCGATGAGTCGATGCTCGATTCGGTGGTCTGGCTCCCCATGAACTCCGAGGGCAGCCGCGTCTATCGAGACCTCGGAGTTGGCTATGGCGACACCGTTCAACTGAGCAAGGGAGTCCCGGCATGACCGACGGTCAGTTCGGCATCTTCGGCGGGGACCCGTGGTGGTTGGTCCTGGGCAAGACCGTTGCCATCTTCGCGCTGCTCGTCTTGCTGACGCTGTTCACCATCTGGTGGGAGCGCCGGGTGGTGTCGCGGATGCAGAACCGCATCGGACCGAACCGTGTTGGTCCGCAAGGACTCCTGCAGTCCCTCATGGATGGCTTCAAACTTGCCTTCAAGGAAGAGGTCATTCCGAAGGCTGCCCACGTTGGCGTCTACTGGATAGCCCCGGTGATTTCGGCAACAGCAGCGTTCATCGCCTTCGCCGTCATCCCGTTCGGACCGACCGTCTCGGTCTTCGGAGTTGAGACGCCGCTTCAGTTGACCGACTTCCCCGTTTCGGTGCTGTACGTACTTGCCATCGCGTCGATCGGTGTCTACGGTCTCGTGCTCGCGGGCTGGTCGTCCGGTTCCACCTACCCGCTGCTGGGAGGCCTCCGCTCGACCGCGCAGGTGATCTCCTACGAGATCGCGATGGGTCTGTCCTTCGTCGCCGTATTCATCTACGCCGGTTCCATGTCCACATCGCAGATCGTGCTTGCTCAGGAGCCGATCTGGTTCGCGGTGATCTTGTTGCCGAGCTTCCTGATCTACGTGACGTCCATGGTCGGCGAGACCAACCGCGCACCGTTTGACCTTCCCGAAGCTGAGGGTGAACTTGTCGGTGGTTTCCACACCGAGTACTCGTCATTGAAGTTCGCCATGTTCTTCCTCGCCGAGTACATCAACATGGTCACCGTCTCCGCGCTCGCGACCACCCTCTTCCTCGGTGGCTACCTCGCGCCGTGGCCGCTATCTCTGTGGGAAGGCGCCAACTCCGGCTGGTGGCCCGTCCTGTGGTGGCTGATCAAGGTGCAACTATTCATATTCCTGTTCATCTGGCTACGTGGAACGCTGCCACGTCTGCGCTACGACCAGTTCATGAAGTTCGGTTGGAAGGTACTCATCCCCGTTGCCCTGGTCTGGGTGGTGATCGTCTCCATCGCTCGACTGTTCCGCAACGACGTCAACCTCTCGAACACCGAACTGCTGTTGGTCGGTGCTGTGGTGATCGTCGTGTTGCTGGGTGGCTCGTGGCTGCTCCAGATCCGTGCCAACCGCAAGGAGGACCGTCGGGCGCAGGCCGAGGAAGACAACGCCCGGCGCGTCAACGAGGTTCTGACGGGAGCCGCCACCGGTCATCCCGTTCCGCCACTACCGGGTCAACGGTTCGAATACACACCCCGTCGGGCAACGGTGACGTCTCCGGCGATCGCAAGTGACAGCGCGGATGATTCCGCGAAGGAGGAGGGCACAGATGCCTGAGTTGCCCCAAGCCGTGCGCGGCTTCGGTGTCACCTTCGGGACGATGTTCAAGAAGGTTGTCACCGAGCAGTACCCGGAGGACAAGCAGCCGACCAAGCCCCGTTTCCACGGCCGGCACCAACTCAACCGTTGGGCCGATGGACTCGAGAAGTGTGTCGGTTGTGAGTTGTGCGCGTGGGCCTGCCCGGCCGATGCGATCTACGTTGAGGGTGCAGACAACACCGATGAAGAGCGCTACTCCCCAGGGGAGCGCTACGGCCGCGTCTACCAGATCAACTACCTCCGCTGCATCTTCTGCGGACTGTGCATCGAAGCGTGCCCGACCCGAGCGCTCACCATGACCAACGAATACGAACTCGCGGACAGCAGCCGTGCGGACTTGATCTACGAGAAGGACCAACTCTTGGCACCGCTGCTGCCGGGAATGGTCCAACCGCCGCACCCGATGGTCCCGGGCACCACCGAGCAGGACTACTACGCAAACAAGGTCACCGGCGCGGTGCCCGAACAGGAGCAGGCCTCATGACCGGAGGGGAAGTAGGAACCGGAGAGGCGATCGTCTTTTGGGTGAGCGGCACCCTTGCCGTCATCGGGGCACTTGGAATGGTCATCTCACGCAAGGCGGTGCACAGCGCTCTGTTCATCGCCTTGACGATGGTGAACCTAGCCATCCTGTACGTCGCGAACTCCGCTCCATTCCTCGGAATGGTGCAGATCATCGTCTACACCGGCGCGGTGATGATGCTGTTCCTGTTCGTCCTCATGGTGGTCGGCGTCGATTCGTCGGACTCGCTCATCGAGACGATCAAGGGCCAGCGGGTTGCTGGACTCTTGCTCGGCATCGGATTCTCGATCCTCCTTATCGCCGGCATCGGCAACGGCCTGATGGAGACATCCTCGGTCGGGTTGAATGCCGCGAACTCTGCTCAGGGCGGGAATGTCGAGGGCCTCGCGGCGTTGATGTTCGGCCCGTACCTCATCGCCTTCGAGGTCACCGCTGCGTTGCTCATCACCGCTGCGATGGGAGCGATGATCCTCACGCACCGCGAGCGCTGGATGCCCAAGCGCACGCAGCGCGAGCTCTCCCAGGATCGCTTTGCCTCCGGCGAGCATCCCGGTCAGTTGCCACCCCCCGGTGTCTACGCGCGCCACAACGCGGTGGACACCCCCGCACTTCTGCCGGACGGCAGCACCAGCGACCTCAGCATCCCCGAGCCCCTGCGCGCTCGCGAGGATGTGCGGGACGTGGATCACGCGGACATCGAAGAAGTTCGCCAATTGTCCGGGGGGTCGTCCTCGACCGAGGGTGAGGATCGATGAACCCGGCCAATTACGTCTTGCTTTCGGCGCTGCTGTTCAGCATCGGCGCTATCGGTGTTCTCGTTCGTCGCAACGCGATCATCGTGTTCATGTCGGTCGAGCTAATGCTCAACGCGGCGAATCTTGCTTTCGTCGCATTCGCGCGGATGAACGGAAACCTCGACGGACAGGTTGTCGCCTTCTTCGTGATGGTCGTTGCGGCCGCGGAGGTCGTCGTCGGTCTCGCGATCATCGTGACCATTTTCCGAACCCGTAGATCCGCGTCGATCGACGAACCCAACTTGCTGAAGTACTGACGAATAGGACGGATACGTGACTGAGATCATCCCCGCCGAGGGGATCTTCGGACTGCTGTGGGTGCTTATCGCACTGCCCGCAGTGGGTGCGGTGATCCTGCTCTTCGGTGGACGTCGAACCAATTCCTGGGGTCCGTACCTGGGCGTCCTCACCGTCGTCGGCTCCGCCGTGCTCGGCGTCCTGATGCTGCTCGCGATGATGGACCAGCCGGCCGAGCAACGCACCGTCGTGCAGAACGTCTACGACTGGGTCTTCGTCGGGAGTTTCCAGGCGTCCTTTGCTCTGCAACTCGACCAGCTCTCCATGGTCTTCGTCCTGCTGATCACCATCGTCGGCGCGCTGATTCACATCTACTCGCTCGGCTACATGTCGCACGATCCAGACCGGCGCAAGTTCTTCGGCTACCTCAACTTGTTCGTTGCAGCGATGCTGATCCTCGTTCTGGCCAATAACTACCTCCTGCTGTACGTCGGCTGGGAAGGTGTGGGTCTGGCTAGCTACCTGCTCATCGGTTTCTGGCAGCAAAAGCCCACGGCTGCAGCCGCTGCCAAGAAGGCCTTCATCATCAACCGCGTGGGCGACGTCGGTCTGTCCCTCGCGATCATGCTGATCTTCGTCACCTTCGGATCGATCACCTTCCAGGATGTGTTCGGGCAGGCCAGCGAGGCCAGCGAGGGCACCCTCACGGCGATCGGTCTGCTGCTACTTCTCGCGGCCGCCGGCAAGTCCGCGCAGTTCCCGCTCCAGGCCTGGCTGCTCGACGCGATGGAAGGCCCTACTCCCGTGTCGGCACTCATCCACGCTGCGACGATGGTCACCGCGGGCGTTTACCTGATTGCCCGCAGCAACGCGATCTACGACGCCGCGGCATGGGCCGCAACGGCCGTGGTTGTGGTGGGCCTGATCACCATCTTCATGGGCGCGATCATCGGTTCGGCGAAGGACGACATCAAGAAGTCCCTTGCTGGTTCCACGATGAGCCAGATCGGCTACATGGTCTTCGCGGCCGGTCTTGGTCCGATCGGCTACGTCTTCGCGATCTTCCACCTGCTCACCCACGGCGTTTTCAAGGCCGGTCTCTTCCTTGGTGCCGGATCCGTCATGCACGGCATGAACGACAACGTGAACATGCGCAGGTACGGAGCGCTCAAGGGCGTCATGGTCATCACGTTCATCACCTTTATGGCCGGTTACCTCGCGATCATCGGGATTCCACCGTTCTCTGGGTTCTGGTCGAAGGACGAGATCATCCACGCTGCTTTCGAGCGCAACTGGGTAATCGGTGCGGCCGCGATCCTCGCCGCTGGTATCACCGGCTTCTACATGACCCGGATGATCGCCATGACGTTCTTCGGCAAGAAGCGTTGGGAGGACGACGCCCATCCGCACGAGTCCCCAGCCGTGATGACGATCCCGCTGATCATCCTGGCGATCGGGTCCACGTTCCTGGGTATGGCGTTGCTGTTCTGGGGCAACATCGAAGAGTGGCTCGAGCCGGTGGTCGGTTACGAGTCCGTCCCGACGCCGCTGCCGACGTCCTTCTACATCGCGGTCACGCTTGTCGTGGTCATCATCGGTGCGATCATCGGCTGGGTCATGTACGCCCGCAAGGACGTTCCCGTCGAGGCCCCGCGCGGCAATGCGCTGACCCGGGCCGCCCGCCAAGATCTGTACGGCGATGCTGTGAACGATGT
The DNA here is from genome assembly GCA_913061025.1 of uncultured Actinomycetes bacterium. Lineage (GTDB taxonomy): Bacteria > Actinomycetota > Actinomycetes > S36-B12 > S36-B12 > S36-B12. Next base: position 28,478 of record CAJXUJ010000003.1, read on the forward strand.
CTTGGTGGTGGAGCCGACCTACCGGACCGCTCAGGCGCTGACCACCTTCGACACCAAGGCCGTCGACGGTTTCGTGAACTGGACGGCCACGTTCGTCGGAGATCTAGCTCGTCGCTTGCGGCGTAGTCAAAGCGGGTTCGCCCGTTCGTACGCGTTGTCCATGGTTGGGGGCGCCCTCATCGTCGCCCTCGCTCTGATCCTGGTGAGGCTGTAGTGAGTGCGTTTCCCTGGTTGACCACCCTCGGGGTGCTGCCACTTCTCGGCAGCATCGTGGTCGCCCTGCTACCCAAGTCGAAGCCGACGCTGGCCAAGCAAGTCGCGCTCGCCGTCTCCTTCATCGTCCTCGGTGGCACCGTCGCTATGGCGCTGCAGTTCGACGGATCCTCCACGGCGCCGTTCCAGTTCGTCGAGTCCTACCCGTGGATCCCAGCCTTCGGTATCTCGTACTCAGTCGGCCTCGACGGCATCGGCCTGGTGCTCGTCGCCCTTGCTGCGACGCTCGTACCGATCGTGATCCTCGCCGGCTGGCGGGATATCGAGGGGGATCAAGAGTCCGAGGGTTCGGTCAAGGGTTACTTCGCCCTGATCCTTGCGCTCGAGGCGCTGATGATCGGGGTCTTCTCGGCCACCGACGTCTTCCTGTTCTACGTGTTCTTCGAAGTGATGCTGGTCCCGGTCTACTTCATGATCGGTCGTTACGGCGGTCCGCAGCGCTCCTACGCCGCGATCAAGTTCCTGCTCTACAGCCTCCTCGGTGGCCTGTTCATGCTGGCGTCGTTGATCGGCCTGTACGTCGTGTCCGCGCGCGAGCTCGGCACCGGCACCTTCGACTTCCTGTCCCTCGTTGGACTGGACATGGATCCGAACACGCAGAAGATGCTGTTCCTCGGCTTCTTCTTCGCCTTCGCCATCAAGGCCCCGCTGTGGCCGTTCCACACCTGGTTGCCGGACGCCGCCGCGCAGTCCAAGCCCGGCACCTCGGTGTTGTTGATCGGTGTGTTGGACAAGGTCGGCACCTTCGGAATGATCCGCTACTGCCTGCCGATCTTCCCGGCGGCGAGTGAGTTCTACGCACCCGTGGTCATCGGAATGGCGCTGATCGGCATCTTCTACGGCGCATATGTCGCGCTCACCGCTTCGGACATGAAGCGGCTGTTCGCCTATTCCTCGATGTCCCACTTCGGCTTCATCGCCCTCGGCATCTTCGTGTTCACCAGCGCCGGACAGTCGGGCTCGGTCGTCTACATGGTTGCCCACGGACTCTCCACCGCTGCGCTGTTCCTAACCGCTGGATTCCTGATGTCTCGACGTCGGGAATCGGCACTCATCTCCGACTACGGCGGCGTGAACAAGGTCGCCCCGGTCCTGGCCGGGTTCTTCCTCGTCGCGGCGCTCTCCTCGCTCGCCCTTCCGGGCCTGGTCTCGTTCGTCGGTGAGTTCCTGGTTCTGCTGGGAGCGTTCGAGCGCTTCCTGTGGGTCGGCGCCGTCGCCACACTCGGCATCGTCATCACTGCGGCCTACGTGCTCCGCCTCTACCAGAAGTCGATGACCGGACCGGTGAATCCGAGCGTCGAGGGCATCACGGACCTGAAGGGTCGGGAGATCACGGCCCTGGTTCCGATTGCCGCCCTGACCATCACCCTCGGCTTCTACCCGGCGCCGTTGCTGAACGTGATTAACCCGGCGGTCGACTGGACCATGAGCACCATTTCGGCGGTCGATCCGGACCCGGTCCTCTCGAGTGAAGGAGGTCAGCAGTGAACTACACGCCTCCTGCCCTCGACTATGCGGCGCTAGCGCCGATGATCGTCATCTTCGCGGCGGCGATTATCTCGGTTCTGGTTGAAGCCTTCACCCCGCGAGGAGTGCGGCGCTACCTGCAGCTGCTCATCGTCTTTGGTGCATTGATCGCGTCGGGCGTGCTCATCGTGCTCAATGCGGGCACCCGCACTGTCACCGCTGGTCAAGCCGTCGTGATCGACGGTCCCGCGCTTGTTCTGCAGGGTGCCATCGTGATCCTCGCGATCCTCGGCGCCGCTCTGATGGCCGAACGTTCGATCGATTCCGTCGGAGATGCCTTCGCCTCGCGGGTTTCCTCACTCCCCGGCTCGGAGGAAGAGAAGCAGTTCACGCAGCGTGGCTACCTCCAGACGGAGATTTGGCCACTGACGCTCTTCGCCGTCCTGGGCATGATGCTGTTCGTCTCGGCGAACGATCTGCTGCTGATGTTCGTGGCCCTGGAGGTCATGTCCCTGCCGCTGTATCTGATGACCGGCATGGCGCGTCGTCGTCGTCTGCTCAGTCAAGAAGCCGCACTGAAGTACTTCCTCCTCGGCGCGTTCTCCTCGGCCTTCTTCCTCTACGGCGCGGCCCTGGTCTACGGCTACTCCGGATCGATCACATTCCCCGAGATCGCCCAGACGATCACCAGCAAGCCCGGTGAATCCCTCGTCCTGATGATCGGCCTCGGGATGATCCTCATTGGCCTGCTGTTCAAGGTTGGTGCGGTGCCGTTCCACCAGTGGGTTCCCGACGTCTACCAGGGTGCACCCACGCCGGTCACCGGCTTCATGGCGGCAACGGTCAAGATCGCTGCTTTCGGAGCCCTGCTCCGACTGCTCTACGTGGCATTCGGTGGCGTTCGATGGGACTGGGAGCCGATTATCTGGATCGTCGCGATCCTCACCATGCTCATCGGTTCGATCGTGGCCGTCGTCCAGACCGACATCAAGCGCATGCTCGCTTACTCCTCGGTCGCGCAGGCCGGTTTCATCCTCATAGGTGTTGCGGCTGCTTCCCCCGCCGGTATCGCGAGCACGATGTTCTATCTCATCGCCTACGGCTTCACCACGATCGGTGCATTCGCCATCATCGCAATGATCCGTGATGCCAACGGTGAAGCCACCAACCTCGCCTCCTGGGCCGGCATCGGTCGAAAGTCGCCGATCGTCGCCTCGGCGTTCGCGATCTTCATGCTCGGCCTTGCCGGCATTCCGCTGACGTCGGGCTTCGTGGGCAAGTTCGCGGTGTTCGCCGCAGCCATCGAGGCGGGCATGGTGTGGCTGGTCATCGTCGGCGTCGTCGCCAGCCTGATCGCCGCGTTCTTCTACGTGCGGGTGATCGTCGTGATGTTCTTCGCCCAGCCAACCGAGCAGACCGCCTCGGTGGCTATCCCATCGGCCTTCACCACGGTGGCTCTTGCCGCCGGGGTGGCGGTGACCGTGATCCTGGGTGTGGTTCCCCAGCCCGTCCTCGATCTGGTCACGAATGCCGATGTCTTCATCCGGTAGTACCGTCGAGCCATGACCGAGAGCCCGCTAGGCGAACTGTCGGTCGACCCTGCCTTCGACGCATCGCTTGCGGCCTCCCTCGAGGAGGTCGAGATCGCCCTGCGAAGTGCGGTCGTGAGCGACTACCCCTTCGTCACGGAGACGTCCCGCCACCTGGTCGATGCGGGCGGCAAGCGCTTCCGGCCGCTCCTGACGGTTCTTGCGTCGCACTTTGGTCCCAACCCCGCGAACGACGACGTCATCAGGTCGGCTGTCGTCGTTGAACTGACCCACCTCGCAACGCTCTACCACGACGACGTCATGGACGAGGCGCAGTTGCGGCGGGGGGCTCCCTCGGCGAATGCGCGGTGGGACAACTCGGTGGCGATCCTTACGGGAGATTTCCTCTTCGCTCGGGCGTCGGACATCCTGGCCGACCTTGGCCCGGAAGCGGTCCGCATTCAGGCCCAAACCTTTGAGCGTCTGTGCACCGGTCAGATCCGCGAGAGCGTCGGTCCGGACGACGGCATCGACCCGGTGAAGCATCACCTTCAGGTTCTCGCGGATAAGACCGGATCATTGATCGCCACGGCCGGTCGCTTCGGGACCATGATGGCCGGCGCCGATGAGGCGACCATCGACACCATGAGCCGCTTTGGCGAAGCCATTGGCGTGGCTTTCCAGCTGGCCGATGACATCGTGGACATCACCTCGGATGCGACCCAATCCGGCAAGCTCCCGGGCACCGACCTCAGGGAAGGTGTGCCAACGCTAACGACCCTCATCGCGCGGGGAAGCGGAGCCGAGGAGGACGCAGACCTCGTCGAATTCCTTGGCGGCCCTATCCCGGACGATGCCGAACACGAACGAGCCTTGGCTCTGCTGCGGGCCCACCCGGCTCTGGAGTCGGCCCGCGAAGAGGCCCGTCGATGGGCAAGCGACGCACGCCGGACTCTGGAGCCGCTTCCGGAGGGGCCTGCCAAGCATGCGCTCGAAGCGCTGTGTGATTACGTCGTCAACCGCACGGGCTGAGGCAGCGAACTAGGTCGGCTCGCTGACCTCGAGTTCCTCGAGCAGCTGGGCCTTTCGGTCACGCTGCCGCCCCCGAGCGTTCCGGTACGCGTCAGTCGAGAACACCACAAGGGCCGACCAAACAAAGAGGAATCCAAGCCAGCGGCTTCCCGGCATTGCTTCACCGAAGAGGAAGACTCCGATAGAGAACTGGAGGATTGGTGTGATGTATTGAAGGACTCCGAGGGTGGAGAGCGGGA
>CAJXUJ010000004.1 GCA_913061025.1 uncultured Actinomycetes bacterium
AGGGCGCCCTCGACGCACCCGCCGCTGACCGATCCGACCGCCTCCTGGGCGCTCGTGACGAGCATGGCGGCCCCCGCCGGCCGGGGGGCGGACTTCCAGGTTCGAACCACGGTGGCCATGGCCACGGGCTCACCGGCCCGGTAGGCGGCCAGCAGTTCTCCGAGCACCTCTCGCATGATCTGCAGGGTAGGCCAATAATGGTCAGATGGCTCAGGGAGAGGTGTCGGTACGCCGGGTATCGGTCAGTACCGAGGTGATCGATGCGGATGAGCTCCGCAGGCTCGTGGCCGACCCCGCGGCCGGGGCGTGCGTGGTGTTTACCGGGGACGTCCGGGATAACGATCACCATCGCTCGGTGGTGTCCCTTACCTACGAGGCCCATCCGAACGCTCAAGCGGCCCTGGAGGAGGTCGCGGCCGAGGTAGTCGCCGAGCACGACGTGATTGCGGTTGCTGTCGTCCACCGGCACGGCCCCATCCCGATAGGTGAATCGGCTCTGGTGGCCGCAGCCAGTGCCCGCCATCGGCAGCAGGCGTTCGAGGCGTGCGTTGATCTTGTGGAGAAGACTAAGCAGCAAATACCGATCTGGAAACATCAGGTCTTTGCGGATGGAACCGACGAATGGGTGAATTGCGCGTGAGTGAGTCTGAGAAGTCGCTAGTCGACACGTATGGCCGAGTGCATCGCGACATGCGGGTGTCCCTCACCGATCGCTGCTCGCTGCGCTGCAACTACTGCATGCCGGCGGACTTTGCTGACTGGATTCCTGGCGATCACTTGCTGACGACCGACGAGATGATGCTCGTTCTCGACGTCGCGACCGAGATGGGTATCGATCAGGTCCGGCTTACCGGGGGAGAGCCACTCTTGCGCCCGGACGTTGTGGACGTCGTTCGTCGCATCTACGCATTGCCGCACGCCCCAAAGATTTCGCTCACGTCCAACGGACTTCGTCTTCCGAAACTTGCGAAGGAGCTTGCAGATGCCGGCCTTGAGCGGGTGAATATCAGTCTGGACACGCTCGACCCCCAGCGCTTTAAGGAAATGACGCACCGCGATCGATTCCATGACGTGATCGCGGGCATCGAGGCCGCCAAGGAGGCCGGCCTCCTTCCGGTCAAGGTGAACGCGGTGCTCCTGCGGGGAGTGAACGACGACGAAGCCGTGCCTCTGCTGAAGCATGCCCTCGCCAACGATTGGAAGCTCCGCTTCATCGAGCAAATGCCGCTTGATGCCGGTGGCCTTTGGGCACGGCCGAAGATGGTCACAGCCGACGAGATCATGGAGATGCTCTCGGCTGAGTTCGAACTCACCCCGGTGCCCGCTCGTGGTTCGGCCCCCGCTGAGGAGTTCTACGTCGACGGTGGACCTGCGACCGTTGGGATCATCGCCAGCGTGTCTCGACCGTTCTGTGCGGCGTGCGACCGACTCCGACTCACCGCCGATGGACAGTTCCGCAATTGCCTGTTCGCCCAGGACGAGACCGATGTCCGGGCCCTCCTGCGTGATTCGTCGTTGTCCGAGGATGAGATCCGCGCTGGAATCGCGTCGACCCTCGCCAAGGTGACGAAAGCGAAGTTGCCCGGCCACGGCATCAACGATCCGACCTTCATCCAGCCCGCTCGACCAATGTCGGCCATCGGCGGCTAAGTCCGGTTAGCCGCCCGCGGACTTTCTGGCGGCCGACGGTTAGCCGCCCGCGGACTTTCTGGCGGCCGACGGTTAGCCGCCCGCAAAGGGCGGCAGCACATCCACCTCAACACCCTCCTCCACAACCACCTCGGCGGGGTCTCCGTGAGTGGCGGTCCCGTTCACCAGGAATGAACAGCGGGGCAGCACCTCTGCGAGGGCGGGATGTTCTGCGGTTAGAGCATCGAGGACCGACCGCAGGGTTCCGGGCTGCCCTTGAAGTTCGCTGACTCCCGCCGCAGCGCGAGCGGCAGCAAAGAGGCGAATAGTGACGGCCACGGTTGCAGGCTAGCGCGTAGATCGGTGGCTCGAAGATCGTGAATACGCTTACGAGTAGGGACCAGGTGTCCTACCGTGGAAGGTGGTCGGATCTTCGCGAGAAGAGCGCCACGACCGATGATCGATTTGGCAAGGAGACACGATGGAACTCGAGAACTCGTTCACCGTCCCCGCGGATGTTGACACCGCCTGGCAGACGCTGCTTGATGTCGAGGCGATCGCACCCTGCATGCCGGGGGCGACCCTCGACTCGGTCGACGGCGATGAGTTCAGCGGCAAGGTGAAGGTGAAGCTGGGCCCTGTCTCGATGGTGTACGGCGGGGAGGCCAAGTTTCTGTCCAAAGACGAGGCAACCCACACCGCGGTCATCGAGGGAACGGGCAAGGAGTCGCGCGGAACGGGCACTGCTCAGGCGAACGTGACGGTTGCGCTGACGGCCGAGGGGGCCGCGAGCACCCGGGTCGATGTCTCTACCGACCTCATGATTACCGGCAAGGCCGCTCAGTTCGGTAAGGGCGTCATGCAGGACGTCGCCGGTCGGCTCGTAGGTCAGTTCGCCTCCAACCTTGAAGGCGTGATCGCCTCGCGTTCGGCAACTGTCAGCGAGCCGGTGTCCGAGGCAACCCCTGGTGATGGGGGAGAGACGACGAGTGCACCCGCACCCGTCGCGGCTCCAGCGCCGCCGCAGCAGGCGGAAGCGCTCGACCTTGGATCCGTCGCCATGGGTCCGGTCTTGAAGCGCGCGATTCCCGTCGTCGTGGGCGTGGTGGTCGTGGTTGGCGTCATTTGGTGGATTGCCAGCAGGTAGCCACATGTCCTTGCAGGAAATGATCCCTTCTCCGGAAGCGCTCGTTGACCAGTTGTCGGACGAGGGCTACTTGGCCGATGAAGGTTTGGCGACCGCCCTGTTCTGCGCTGTTCGCCTGCCGCAGCCGCTGCTACTCGAAGGTGAAGCCGGCGTAGGAAAGACGCAGGCGGCTAAGTCACTCGCGGCCATGCTCGACACTCCATTGATTCGGTTGCAGTGCTTTGAGGGGATTGATGCCTCTGAGGCGCTATATGAGTGGAATTACCCGCGCCAACTCCTGAGCATCCGGGTAGCCGAGGCTGAGGGTGCATCGATTGAAGAAGCATCGCTGTTCGATCGCGACTACTTGATTGAGCGACCGTTGCTCCAGGCAATCGAACACCCGGGCCCACTTCCGGCTGTCCTGTTGATCGACGAGGTGGATCGGGCGGACGAGGAGTTCGAGGCATTCCTATTCGAGATGCTCGCCGAGAGCACGGTGACGGTTCCGGAGATCGGGACGATTCATGCGAAGCAACCCCCGATCGTGATCTTGACGTCGAACCGGACGCGCGATCTGCACGATGCCCTCAAGCGTCGGTGCCTCTACCACTGGATCGACTACCCCGACCTCACCCACGCCACGGCCATCGTCCGCGCTCGGGTGCCAGAAGCCTCCGAACAACTCGCAACCGAGGTCGCCGAAGCCGTCGAGCGGATTCGTGGCCTGGACGTTCAGAAGCCACCCGGGATCGCAGAAGCGATCGATTGGGTTCACGCTGCCGCTTTGCTCGGTCTTCGAGGCCTCGACGAAGTCGGAGTTGAACGGACGCTCAGCTCGGTGTTGAAATACCGCGAGGATCAAGATCTCGCTCGCGCCGAAGGTCTGGCCTGGGTTGCCGGACAGTAACGAGCCGGACCTCTCGGCGATCTGTGCCGCCTTCGGTGACCTCCTGCATCGGGCGGGCGTGGCCGTCACCCCGGAACGCAGCGCCCGGTTCGCATCGTCGGTTCTGCTTGCCCAGCCTGCGGATATCCCGCATCTCTACTGGCTCGGTCGAGTGACACTGACAACGTCACGTGAGCAATTCGCTACCTACGATCAAGTCTTTCGACAGGTTTTCCGTGGTCTGGTCGACCTTGCCGAGTTGCGATCGGATGACGTTCGAGACGACGAGGCTCCGCAGCCGGAGGCACCCGGTGGGGATACCGCGCCGTCGGTTCGCGATCGCAGTGATGACTCGAATGCGGGTAGGCACGGAACCAGCGCGACGCCGGGTGCGGTCAATCCCGATGCTGAAGCATCTGAGGCGAGCGCCCTCGCCGCGGTCAGCGAGGTTGAACGCTTGAACGATCGAGAGTTCTCGACGCTGACTCCCGAGGAACTAGCCCTGCTGCAGCGACTCGTCGAGCAACTTCCACTGGTGCCGCCTCTGCGCCGGGGGCGGCGTTCCAAGCGACACCGCTCGGTCGGCCCACTCGACGTCCGTGCGACCTTGCGCCGATCACATCGCACGGCGGGGGATCCGGTGACGTTGGTGCACCGCCGCCGGTCGACCAAGCCCCGCCGGATCATCCTGATCGCAGATGTCTCGGGCTCTATGGAGCCCTACGCGCGGGTTTACCTACACCTGCTGCGAGGTGCCGTTCGAGCTATCAAGGCCGAAGCGTTCGTCTTCGCAACCCATCTCACCCGGCTTACCTCACAGCTCTCGACCATGAACACCGAGGCCGCGTACGCGAAGGCCGCAGAAGCTGCCAACGATTGGTCCGGTGGAACCCGCATTGGCCGCTCGATACAGACCTTCATCGACGACTTCGGTCGGCGGGGCATGGCCCGCGGCGCTGTGGTGGTCATCGTGAGCGACGGGTGGGAGAGTGACCGACCGGAGTTCCTCGGCGCCGCGATGATGCAGCTGAGCCGCCTTACCCACCACATCATCTGGGTCAATCCGCGCAAAGCGGCCGATTCCTTCGAACCGTTGACCGGTGGGATGGCTGCAGCGCTTCCGTACATCGACACGTTCCTGTCCGGTCATAGCCTGCGGGCACTGCAGGACGTGATGGCGGCGATCTCTGCTGCAGGCGATCGGGTTGAACGCTCGACCCTCGAGCGGGCACGCGTGATCGGTGCAGCCTGAATAGGCTGACTCCCGTGTTGGTTTCCGTCGACGACTACCGCGAGGGGATTCTGTCTGGCCTGACTGCGCTGGATCCCATCACTCTCCCGCTGCCCGACAGCCACGGCTGCGTACTGGCCGAGGATGTTGTGGCCGAGTGGCCGCTTCCGTCCTTTGATAACTCGTCGATGGACGGCTATGCCGTTCTTGCGACCGACGTAGCCGGCGCCACCGAGGAGTCTCCCGTCACCTTGACGGTTATCGACGACGTTCCCGCTGGTGCGCGGGCAGACGTACCGGTGACTTCGGGGAATGCGGTGCGGATCATGACCGGGGCCCCGACGCCGGCCGGAACCGAATGCATCGTTCCGGTCGAACTCACCGACGGTGGCACCAGCACCGTGGAGATTCGTGGAGCCGTGGAAGCAGGCACCTACATCCGTCACGCGGGTGAGGACGTCATCGTCGGGGACACCGTGGTTCGCGCAGGGACGCTGCTTTCGGCTCGCCACCTTGCGGTGATCGCGGCAGTCGGCAAGGGGCACCTGCTCGTCTACCCGCGGCCCCGGGTTGCGGTGCTATCAACCGGCAGTGAACTGGTCGAGCCTGGAACCCCGCTGAGTAAAGGCATGATCAGCGATTCGAACAGCTTCCTGCTCGTCGCGGCAGCGAACGAGGCGGGAGCGCAGGCCTACCGCGTTCCACCGGTGCGCGACGACGCCGAGGCGTTCTCCGCGGCTATCACCGATCAGCTGCACCGGGCCGATCTCATCTTGACCAGCGGCGGCGTGAGCATGGGCGCCTACGACACCGTCAAGGAAGTCTTCACCGAGTACGGAACCGTCGAGTTCACCAAGGTGGCCATGCATCCGGGGATGCCGCAGGGTCACGGATTCGTCGGGGAGTCCGAGGACGAGCGCATTCCGGTCATCACCCTCCCAGGGAACCCGGTGAGTTCCTACATCTCATTCCAGAACTTCGTGCGCCCGGCGATCAACAAAATGCGTGGACTACCCGACGGAGATCGTCCACGGATTCCTGCGCAGATCACTAAGGCGATGGACTCGCCCCAAAACAAGCGGCAATTCGCGCGGGGGCGGTTTCTCGCCGACGGTCGTGTCGAGCCGGTGGGTGGTGGTCAGGGTTCGCACGTGATCGGCGGCCTCGCGCAATCCGACTGCTTGATTGTCATCCCCGAGGGCGTGGGACATGTCAATGCCGGCGACACGGTGGATGTCGTGGACCTGCGAGGTGACGTTCGATGAGTGGTTTCACCCACCTCGATGATGCGGGCGACGCCCGGATGGTTGACGTCGCGGCGAAGGATGTCACCGATCGACGCGCAACAGCGCGGGCCTTCGTGCGGGTTGGGCCAGAGGTGATCGACATGCTCCGCGGCTCGGGAGTCCCGAAGGGCGATGCCCTAGCGGTGGCTCGGATTGCTGCGATCGCGGGAACCAAGCGGACACCGGATCTCATTCCGCTGTGTCACCCGATCGCGGTGCATGGAGTGGATGTGGACGTCGTTGTCGAAGACGAAGGCGTCCAACTGACCGTGACGGTGCGGACGGCTGATCGCACCGGAGTCGAGATGGAAGCTCTCACCGGGGCCAGCGTTGGAGCGCTGGCGATGATCGACATGGTCAAGGGCGTGGATCGATCCGCGATGATCGACGAAGTAGTGCTTCTTGAAAAGTCCGGAGGCAGGTCCGGCCACTATGTCCGTGGTGAGTCCTCGTGAGCTACCGGGCGCTCGTCATCACGTCTTCCAATCGGGCGGCAAGGGGAGAGTGGGAAGACACCTCCGGCCCGATCCTCGTTGCCGGGTTAACACAACTCGGGCTCGACGTGGTGGGACCGAGGGTTGTGGCTGATGGTGAACCTCTTGCCGAGGCCCTGGAACAGGGCGTCGTGGAGGGCTTCGATCTGATCCTGACTACTGGCGGAACCGGACACACACCCCAGGACCTCACGCCGGAGATGACCCGGCGGGTGATCGAGCGTGAGTCGCCAGGCCTCGCCGAGGCGGTGCGCAACTACGGGGTCGCGGGTGGGGTACCGACCGCAGTACTCTCGCGGGGCATTGCCGGCATCGTCGGGCAGACCCTGATCGTCAATCTGCCGGGATCTCCGGGCGGCTGCCGCGATGGCATTGCCGCTCTCGGACCGGTTATTCCGCACGCACTCGATCAAATTCACGGTGGGGACCACCAGCGGACGTCCTAGGACAAAGCCGCGACACCCCGTTCACCTTTCGTTCAGGATCCATTCGCGTGATCGCCATGCGATAACCACCCGGCGGCTACGCATCCTCGCCAAAGTTCCTCCATGTCGATGCCTCGGACCGAGGTCCGTCGAGACCTGAAGTCCGCGGCCACGTCTCACAAGGGTGACCGAATTTTCAATCGGTCAATAACTACCGCGGCGTTCACCGCGCTCGTGGTCCTCGCCGGAATCGCGATCTTTCTCGGTTTCAGTGCCATCGAGGCCCTGAGGACCCAGGGCCTGGATTTCCTCTTCACGACCGAATGGTCCGTGGAGCAAGAGGATCCCAAGGCGGGCATCTGGGGAATGCTCTACGGATCAGTGCTGCTCTCGGTCATTGGCCTGGTCATCGCCATTCCAGCGTCGCTACTTCTCAGTGTCTTCATCGTCTTCCTCGCGCCACGTCGGCTGGCCAAGGTGATGACGAACGTCATTGACCTCATGGCCGCTATCCCCTCGGTGATCCTCGGTCTATGGGCGTTCTACCTCCTGAACCCGCCCGCGGAGGAATGGCAGTTCCTCCTCAACAAGTACCTCGGGTGGATTCCGATCTTCCAGAACGAGTCCGGCAACTTCAATGGGACTCCGTTTATTGCCGGCTTCGTGCTCGCGATCATGATGATCCCGATCATTACGTCTGTCTCGCGAGAAGTGCTCGGTCGCACTCCGCCGGATCTGATCAACGCAGCAGAGGCCCTGGGCTGCTCGTTATGGACGATGCTCAGGTACGTCGCTCTTCCTTACGGACGCGGTGGAATCGTCGGCGGCATCATGCTCGGCCTCGGGCGCGCTCTTGGTGAGACCATCGCGATCTTCTTCGTGTTGAAGCTCATCTTCGAGACCAACTGGTACAACATCATCGAATCCGGCGGCGGATCCGTCGCGACACTGATCGTTGCGACCTTCGGCGAGGTCTCTGGGCCCTATGAGTTGAACCTGCTTCTTGCCGCGGGCTTCTTCCTCTTCGTTGGAACCCTCATCGTGAATGTGATCGCCAACCTCATTGTCCAGCGCACAGGACGGATGCAGCGATGACTCAAGTCCTAGATCGGGAGCGCATCGCGGAGTGGTCCACGCAGGAGCCACAGCGGCCCTGGACCAAAAAGCCAGTGCACCTACAGGTGTGGATCGCGCTTGCCGCGCTGCTGCCGGCAGTAGTTGTCGCACTCATGTTCACCTACACCGATTTACCGGGACCGGTACTTATGGTGGTCGTTTACCTACCGCTTCAACTCGTGGCTTCGGGATTTGCTGCGTTGGCTACCAAAGGGCGACAGGGCGTTGCAGACTCGGTGATCATCGTGAATGCGATTGGCGCGACCCTGTTCAGCTTCATCATCTTGTTCTCCGTGCTGGGGTCGCTCATTGTCCGCGGTTTCGAGGCTTTGTGGGGTGAGGACGGATTCCGGTCATCCTTCCTCGTGCAGAACAACGTGTACATCAACCCCAGTACGCCGCTGGAGTACGGCGGCCTTGGCCATGCAGTCCTCGGCACGTTGATCATCGTCGCCATCGCAAGTCTGATCGCGGTCCCCATCGGCATTGCGACGGCGATCTACATCACTGAGGTTCGCGGTCGAGCAGTGCCCTACGTCCGCTTCTTTGTCCAAGCGATGAGTGGTGTTCCGTCGATCGTTGCCGGTCTTTTCATCCTGACGGTGCTGATCGTGTCCGGAGCCATCGGACAGAGTGCTTTTGCTGGGGGATTGGCCTACGCGATCTTGATGCTTCCGACTGTCGCGCGTACCGCCGAAGAAGTTCTCCGCCTGATCCCGGAAGACCTACGCACCGGGGCCCTGGCGCTCGGATCGACCAGAGCGCGGGTAGTCCTTCGAGTTGTCATTCCTGCTGCGAAGACAGGCATCATCACCGCCATCATTCTTGGCGTCGCGCGAGTCATCGGAGAGACGGCACCGCTTCTGCTCACCTCTTTGAAGAGCGACCAGACGGTTCTCAACCCGTTTAGCGACCCGATCGCTGCCCTCCCGACTTACATCTTCGACAACGTGGCGCTGCCCTATCCGGGAGCGGTTACCCGCGCTTGGGGTGCGGCGCTGGTCTTGATGGTCATCGTTCTCATTCTTTTCACCATCGCCCGGATCCTCGGGCGTGACCGACTGAACAAGTCCCGCTAGGAGGAAGCAATGTCCACTGCTGAATACGAGGGTGATGTAGAGGTCCTCGAAGGGGAGTTTGCAGACAAGCGGGACGTGGGACCCATTGAGCTTGAATCGCGCGACGTATCCGTCTGGTTTGGTCAACGTAAGGTGCTCGAGGGCGTCAACATTGCGTGCCCAAAGAAGACTGTCACGGCACTGATCGGGCCATCGGGATGCGGTAAGTCGACATACATCCGCACTCTGAATCGGTTACACGAGCTCATTCCTGGCGCCGCGCTTGCCGGTTCGGTTCTCTACGAGGGCAAGGACATCTACGACACCGATGTGGATCCCGTCCACATCCGGTTGAAGATCGGCATGGTCTTCCAGAAGCCCAACCCGTTCCCGTCCATGACAATTCGCGGCAACGTGCTCTCCGGGCTCAAGCTGTCCGGCATGAAGCGTGATGGTCACGATGAAATCGTCGAGCAGACGTTGACAGCCGCAGGGCTGTGGAATGAAGTGAAGGATCGTCTTGATTCCGCCGCCGGTGAGCTCTCCGGTGGCCAGCAACAGCGCCTCGTCATTGCCCGTGCACTCGCGGTTCAGCCGCACGTCCTGCTGATGGATGAGCCGTGCTCGGCCCTTGACCCCGCGTCAACCTTGAAGATCGAGGAAACAATCCGGGAGTTGTCCAAGGAGATCACCATCGTGATCGTCACCCACAACATGCAGCAGGCGGTGCGTGTCTCGGACTACACCGCCTTCTTCCTGGCCGCGGAGAATGAGCCCGGCTACGTGATTGAGCAGGGCCCCACAACGGACATCTTCAGCAACCCACGAGATCAGCGGACCCTCGATTACGTCAACGGACGATTCGGTTAACCACGCGTTCACCTGGACACCCAGAGTTCACCCACTGGATTGCATCTGGTTGCCAAGACGCCCACTGGTGGCTACGTGGTGTCTCTAATTTCCACCTGTCAGTAGTCCCGCAAAAAAGGAGAAACTCGTGCGACGTACGATCGCCATTCTCGCTGGTACGGCCATTGCAGCCTCCACGGTTGCCGTAGCCGCCCCGGCCAATGCAGCGGAGACCATCCCCGGTGGTGGCGCTTCGTTCCCCTACGTGTTCCTGTCTCAGTGCCTGTCGGATTTCAATGCTTCGCAGAACAACTTTGACATTGAGTACACCTCGACCGGTTCGGGTACCGGCAAGGGCAACTTCACCAAGGGCACCTTTGTATATGCCCAGACCGACAGCAAGTTCTCAACGGGAACCGAGCCGGACTTCGGCTGGGAATACATCCCGAACATCGGCGGAGCGATTGTTTTCCCGATCAACCTGAAGAACTCCAAGACCGGTCGCAGCCTCGGCTCGTCAATCCAGTTGAAGCAGAAGACGCTCGCCAAGATCATGGGTGGCGAAATCACCAACTGGCGTGACCGCGAGATTCTCCGCTCCAACCCGCGTATCGCTTCAGGTATCCCGAACGAGGACATCACGGTTGTCTACCGCGGCGACAAGTCCGGCACTACCAACAACCTGCTCCAGTACCTGAACGCGTGGGCGCCGACGATCTTCTCCGAGGTGCAGGACACCATGTCCACCGCGTTCCCCGGCGGCAAGCCCCCGTCAAACTCCGTTTCTGGTAACAAGAACACGGGCGTGATGTCGCAGATCCTCGCCAAGGAAGGTGCAATCGGCTACGTCGATCTCGGTGATGCCAAGGGTTACCCCTCGGCTCGCATTGAGAATGCGCTCGGTCAGTTCGTGGCTCCATCCTCGGCTTCGGCAGCCCGCAACCTGGCTAACCAGGATGACGTCCAGTCCTCGGGCCTGGTGGACCTGAACTACAAGGTTCGCGCCAAGGGTGCCTACCCGATCGCGATCTTCAGCTACGCGCTGGCTCGCACGGACGGCAAGGGCCCGAACGGTCTGGGAGTACGTCAGTTCGTTGACTACGTGATCCAAAAGTGCGGCCCGTCGCGCGCGGCCTCGCTCGGCTTCGTGCCCGTGGGCGGCAAGGTCTTGAACAAGGCCAAGGCGCTGGTCCGCGACATCAAGTAGTTCGACAA
The DNA here is from genome assembly GCA_913061025.1 of uncultured Actinomycetes bacterium. GTDB lineage: Bacteria > Actinomycetota > Actinomycetes > S36-B12 > S36-B12 > S36-B12. The sequence continues at coordinate 11,319 of CAJXUJ010000004.1, forward strand.
GCAAACGGAATTCAAAGAAGAATGGTGAGGGCAATGCTTCGATCGAATCGGGGCATTGCCCTCACCGCATTCTTGGGAGCGGGCGCACTGGCCGTGGCCGGATGTACGCCACCGATGCCGCCCGACGTCCTCGCGGCCCAGGCCGAATCGCAAATTGACTGCCAGAGCGGAACCGTTGATGTATCGGTCCCCGAAAACCTCTTCGGCGCGATGACGTTTGTCGGTGATGCGCTTACATCTGTATGTCCCGATCAGACGCTGACCGAAGTCGGTCCGCTTGACCCGGCTCCCCTCAAGGTTTTCGACGGCACTCCGACGGCGGACGACGTCGCAGAGTTTTCCGCAATTTGCCCAGTGGACGATGTCATCTACGTCCCGCTGTTCAACTACCCGGTAACTCTCGCGTACAACATCCCCGGTCTCGAAGGGCTCGTCCTGCCCCCGGAAGCCATCGCTGGAATCTTGAACGGCGCGATCACATCCTGGGAAGACCCGGCTATCGCCGGGGCAAACGAAGGATTCGACCTCTCGCTGCTACCGGACATTCAAATTTTCGCTCTGGATACCCCTACGGGCGCGGTTGAGGCAATGACCACGTGGCTATCGCAAGAGGCACCGGAGGAGTGGACCGCCGGCACTCTCGAGGTTCTCGACAATGCCACGACGTTTGCAACGCCGTTCGACCTGACCGGTGAACTCTCCTTCACCGATGGCGCCGTTGCTGTTCTTCCCGTTTTCGAGGCTTTCAACGCCTTCGTGCCAACCGCAGCGCTGCCGGTGATCGATGAGACCGAAGGTGGTTCGGGGGAGACCATCATTGCTTTCCCGGACGATCCACAACTGGCAAAAATCGGCGCCGGAGCGGTCGACATCACCGTCGACGAGGCGGGAAACATCGCGGCGACCGCCGGTGTCGGGGGCAACCCCAACCCTGAGAACTTCGATTTCGCCGCATCCAAAATCATCCTCCAGGAGGGACAGCCCGAGATCGGTTGGCCGGTGATGGGAACGGGTCATTTGCTCGTATGTGACGATCCAGAAAACCCGGTTGCCCTGTCCGTCGCCCAGTACGCACTCCGGCTCGCTGGTCAGGGAGCCTTTGAGACCTTCGGATTGACCCCGCTGCCCGAGCCGGTTCGTATTCGAACCTTCGAGCCGCTGAAGGTCGTGGTGGAGGAGCCCACCGAGTAGCGCTCGCACGAGACGTAAGAAGGGACCGAAGGCTGATGCCTTCGGTCCCTTCGCGTGAGGGGCGCCCATCCGAGCGACCGCTCAGATGAAGAGGAGTTGCGCTCCCTCGGTCAACTCGATGAAGTCGCTTGCGTTGATGATGCCATCGAGGCCATCGAACAGGTCGGACTCATCGACGTGATTCATGTCCGCGCTGAGCCGACAGGCCCAGAGCTTGGCACCCGATGCCTTGAGCAGCTCGAGGAACTCCGGCACCGGAGGAATGTCCAACTCATCCAGCGACTTGTTCATCATGTGGGTAGCCATGGACGTCATACCCGGCAGTGGTGCCAGTGCTGCGGGCATGTGCGCGGCGGGGTTACCCACGGGTGAGAACTTCAAGTGCTCCATTCGGCCCTTGGTGATCATGTCGAATCCCCAGAAGGTGAAGAACAGGTGCACGTCCACGCCCTCACCCAGGGCGGCATTGCCCAGGATGAGTCCGGGATATGCCATGTCCAGGCTGCCTTTAGAGCAGATGATGGCAAGCGTCCTGTCGGTCTCGACGTCATCGTCGAAGGACGGGACGACCATGTCGGCGGTTGCAGTCATGTCGTCCTCCCTAGACGCAGCCGTGCGGCTTGGGCAGACCGGCGATGTAGGACATCTTCTTGGCCGGCTTCTTGGGGAAGAGCTGGAACAGCGTCTTGGTGTCCACCCCTCCCGCGGTTGAGACTCGGCGGATCGTGGGCGTCTCGCCCTTCACCTTGAAGTCCTCGCGCAGGAAGTCGATGACCTTCCAGTGGTCGTCGGTCATATCGACGCCGATGGCGGTCGCCAGTGCGCTGCCGATTTCCTTGTCCCATTGGTCGTACTCGGTCATGAAGCCTTCGTCGTCGACGACGACCTCTTTTCCGTTGATGGTTGTGGTTGCCATGGCAATCAACTCCTCACTGTGTGCCGTGGCGGGCGCTTCCTAGGCGGAAAGCGCCGGCTCTTTCTTTTCTTCTTGGTCGAGTAGTTCGGTCTTCTTGCCCTTGAGGGACATGAGTGGTGGAACAGGCATGGAGCGTCCTGGCATCAGGATGTTCCAGTAGACCCACCGGAATGCGAGCTTGCCGAGGTGATTCACGCGGCTTTCCTTCAGCAGCGCCATCGGACCCACGCCCGCGTAGGGGTACTTGCCGGGCAGGGGCTCGTAGTCGTAGTTGAAGTCGATCAGCATCGCCTTGCCGCCGCCGGTCTCGATGAAGCAGTTGGCGTGACCATCGAACCGATGCGTCATCTCCATGCCCTTGATGTGCTGCAGGAAGTTCTCGACGAAGATGTCGATCTCGAAGTGCGCAACCGAGCCTGCTTTCGATGCCGGGATGTCGTTGGCATCGCCGAGCGCGAAGATGGTGTCGTACTGGGTCGACACTTGGGTGAACTTGTCGACCGGGACCAGATTCAGTTCGTCGCCGAGTCCAGAGCGTCCAACGAAGTCCGCACCCATGTTGAGCGGAACGGTTACCAGCAGGTCGAAGGGAACCTCTCGTTCGTCATAGGAAACGAGAGCCTTCTTCTCGTTGTCGATCTCCATCAGCATGAAGTCCGGCTCGACCGCGATGCCCTTCTCGTCGAGCGTGTTGCCGAACGCCTCGGCGGCGATGGGCTTGGTGAACGCTCCCGGCAGTGGGGTCACGTAGGTCATCTCGACCTTGTCACGCATTCCCTTGTCCTTGAAGAACGAGTCGGCCAGGAAGGTGAATTCCAGCGGCGCCACCGGGCACTTGATCGGCATCTCGACGATGTTGACGACCAGACGCCCGCCCTCCCAGTCCTTGAGTTTCTCGGCCAGAGCCGTGGAGCCCTCATAGGAGTAGAACTCGTGAATCGACTTCTTCCATTCCGGACCGGTCATGCCGTCGGTCTGGTCCGGACGCGGGCTCACACCGGTCGCGATGATCAACATGTCGTAGCCGAATTCGCGGCCGTCGGTTAGTGCGACGACCTGCTCCTCGGGGCGAACCACGTCGATCTCGCCGTACTGGAGATCGACCGATGAGTTCAGCGTTGCCCGGCGGGACTTGGTCACCTGATCGGGGGTGTAGGTCCCGAACGGCATGAACAGGTATCCGGGCTGGTACCTGTGGTTGTCGTCGGCATCGATGACGGTGATCTGCCACTCGCCCGACGGGAGCTCCTTGTGGAGCTTGTTGGCTGCCATTGTTCCGGCGGTGCCACCGCCCAGAATTACTAATCTCCTCATGTCTACGACGGTATGCCCGTCGAGAGGTGCCGAGGCAGGGTCGAACCTACGGACTCCTTGGGACTTTCGTCCGCTGGAGCCCGGGACTAGTGAGTGCCGCCGGAGTCCTTGAAGCGCTGCCAGGACTCGTGAATCTCCTTCTCCGCGGCCGTTCGACCGACCCAGGTGGCGCCCTCGACCGACTTGCCGGGTTCTAGGTCCTTGTAGACCTCGAAGAAGTGCTGGATCTCAAGCCGGTCGAATTCGGCCACGTGGTGGATGTCGCGGAGGTGTTCCATCCGGGGGTCACCGGCCGGTACGCACAGGACCTTGTCGTCGCCGCCGGCCTCGTCCGTCATGCGGAACATGCCGACCGTTCTGCATCGGATCAGCACCCCGGGAAAGGTTGGCTCCTGGATGAGAACGAGCGCGTCAAGCGGATCCCCGTCGAGCCCCAGGGTGTCGTCGATATACCCGTAGTCGTGGGGGTAGCGGGTTGATGTGAACAGCATTCGGTCCAGGCGGATCCGCCCGGTTTCGTGGTCCATCTCGTACTTATTGCGACTCCCCGCGGGAATCTCGATGGTCACGTCGAACTCGAGTGGTTCCACGGTGCCCCCTTCAGTTGGCCTAAGTCTGGTTGGTGCCCGGCACCCGCTGCGTAGGGTAGCCGTCGACTAGGAGGGTGTGGCCAGTGCAGACGTCCAGCATCAGCCGGCGGGCGGCGAGCGCCGTTGCGGCCGTGGGGCTCGTCGTGGCCATTGCCGCACCCACCCAGGCTGCGGATTCCATGCCGGCGAGTTCACAGGCAGCGGCCACTCCATGGACGGCCGTTTCATCGGCTAGCGGGACCGCGCCCACGGAAGCGGGTGTCGCTGCGCAGATCGGCAAGCTCGCGGGGTCCAAGGCGCTCAGGCGCTCGGGCGTCGTCGTTGTTGATCCGGGCACCGGTGGGGTCCTCTACAACAAGCAGGGTGCCCGCCCGCTTATTCCTGCATCTACCGCGAAGATCCTTACCGCGGCCGCGGCACTCGAAGCGCTTGGGCCAGGCACGAGACTCGCGACCCGCACCGTTGAACAAGCCAACGTCGTCTACCTGATCGGGGGTGGCGACGCCACCCTGCCGCGTTCGTTGAAGACCGACTCGCAGCCCGATGGCCCGGCCTCGCTTCGCCGGTTGGCTCGGGACACCGCAACCGCACTGGGCGGCACCACCAAGGTCGATCTCGTTTTCGATGACTCGCTGTTCTCTGGACGTCTGCTCGGACCGGGTTGGCCCAAGGGGTTTCCGGCCGCGGGGGTCGCGGCTCCGGTCACCGCCCTGATGATCGACCAGGGACGCAAATCGCGTTCTTCCCGTTCGCGGGTATCCGACCCCGCGAAACGAGCCGCGCAGGCCTTCGCGAATTTGCTCGAGAAGCGTGGCGTGCGGGTGACCGGCATCTCTCGGGGGAAAGCACCCACCGGTGCGAGTGAATTGGCTCGCGTGGAATCGGCCACGGTGACGGAGATCGTTCAGGACATGCTCACCGAGTCGGACAACGACGTAGCTGAATCGCTCGGTCACCTGGTGGGTAAGGAGGTGCTCGACGACGGGTCCTTCGCCGGCGGCGCCGCAGCGACCACTCAGATCCTGACGACAGCAGGGATCGATACCTCTGGCATTGCGCTGTCCGATGCCAGCGGCCTGTCCTCCCGTAATCAGATCGCACCCATCACAATCGCCGAGGTGCTGGCTGACGTCGTTGCCGAAGAACGGTGGACGCCGATCAGTCAGGGTCTCGCCGTTGCAGGCGTCACAGGCACGCTCGCCAATCGCTTCGGAACGCGGGCCACATCCGCGGGACGAGGCGTCGTCCGGGCTAAGACTGGAACGCTGACAGGAGTAGGTGCGCTGGCGGGGATCGTTCTCAGCGAAGATGGCCGCCCGCTTGTCTTCGCCACTCTCGCCAACAAAGTCACGTCGCAGGCACGCGCGCGCGACACAATGGACCGAATCGCAAGTCGACTTTCAGAATGTGGGTGCACATCGTGAATCCGGAAAGCCCGATCCTCCTTCCCGTCAACCAGTTCGATCACTTCTACCGAGGCGGGGATCGGATCGGTGAGTTGCGCCACGGTCCCGGCGGCCCGCGTCGCCCCGAGGAGTGGATCGGCTCTGCGACAGCGCGTTTCGGTCAAGCGCCGGCGGGATTGACGGTCCTCCCCGACGGCCGCACGCTTGCCGAAGAGATAAGTGAGAATCCCGGCGCCTGGTTGGGGCCCGATCACGTGGCCCGCTACGGGACCAGCACCGAATTGCTCGTGAAGTTGCTCGATCTCGGCCAGCGTTTGCCGGTGCACCTGCACCCGAACCGCGCCTTCTCTCGCACGCACCTCGGCCTGGCGCACGGCAAGACCGAGGCCTGGTATGTGCTCGATGCACCGCCCGGCGCTGAAGTGGGAGTCGGTTTCGCCCAGGACATGTCCTTGGATCAGGTGCGTGACTGGGTGATGAATCGCGACAGCGCGTCGCTGCTCTCGGCGCTTCGCACCCGGGAGGTTCGACCAGGCGATGCGATGCTGGTTCCCTCTGGGCTCCCGCACACCGTCCAGGACGGCGTATTCGTCCTCGAGCTACAGGAACCGACGGACCTGTCAATCCTGCTCGAGTGGGAAGGCTTTGCGGTGGACGGCTTTAAGGATGGCCACCTTGATCTTGGCTTCGAGACCGCGTTGCAGGCCGTCGACACCACCGCCGTCGCGGATTCCGATCTCGATAGTTTGGTTATTCCCCGCGAGGAAATCGTGGGCAACGGCCTGGTGTCCGCCCTGCCAGCCTCGGCGGATCCGTACTTCCGGCTGCATCGTCTCGCGCCGGCTTCCGGGGTTATCGACGTCGAACCCGGCTTCGCCATCGTGATCGCCACCGAGGGGCGAGGAGTCATCACAGCGAACGGGCATGGACAGGAGATCGCCCGTGGCGATGCACTGTTGATTCCGTACGCGACCGGCCCGTGGTCGATCTCCGGAGATGTCGTGGCGATGGTGAGTCGCCCGCCGGACCCGTTCGCGCCGGATGCGCCCCGGTGATACTCGCGTGACATCCAGCCCAGCGGTTGACTGGTCGCTCGCCGCGGCCGTGGCCAGGCGCTTCGCGCCGGCCGGTCCTCACCTGGAACGAGCACAAACCCATGCTGTGGTGTCCGAACTGCGTGACCACGCGCATGAAGCTCGGGAACATGTGCGGGCGATCACCGGTATGGATGCCGGCCCTGGGCACCCGGCGGTAGTGGTCGATCGCCCTCAGTGGATCGATTCCAACCTGGTAGCCCTCGACACCATCATGTCGATGTGGCCCTCGGCCAACGATCGGCACGAGCAGGGGTCAGCCGCTGCCCAGGCCATCGGACCCCGGGCTATCGGCGTGCAGGTCGGCTCCGCTCTGGGTTGGCTGAGCGGGAAAGTGCTTGGCCAATACGAGGCGTTGTCCGACCCCGGGCGACTCCTCCTCGTCGCGCCGTCGATCGTGGATGTCGAGCAGTCCCTCGAACTCGACTCTCGTGATTTCCGACTGTGGGTGTGCCTGCACGAGGAGACGCATCGTGTGCAGTTCGGCGCAGTGCCGTGGCTCACCGACCACTTCCGCGGATTGATCGGGCGCTCGTTGCAGGCGTTCGACGATGCCACCGGAATGGATCGACTCTCGTCCGTGCTTTCTGAGTTGGTTAGCGCTATCGGTGAGCGTCGGCCTCCGGATTTGATGTTCGCTCTGCAGACGCCCGAGCAGCGGGCGGTGGTGGACGAGATCACCGGTCTGATGTCCCTGCTTGAAGGCCACGCCGATGTGGTGATGGACGAGGTCGGACCTTCCGTGTTGCCCAGCGTCGCCGTTATCCGTCATCGCTTCGAAGGACGTCGCTCGTCGCAGTCCTCGGTGCGCGGCGCGGATTCCTTGTGGCGCAAGGTCCTGGGGATGGACGCGAAGTTGCGTCAGTACCGGGAGGGTGCCGTCTTCGTCCGCCATCTCATGGACGACGGCGGGATGTCCACCGTCAATCGCGTGTGGGAGCAGCCGGAGAACTTGCCGAGTGCTCAGGAGATCCGCGATCCGCGCTTGTGGATGGATCGGGTGCGGGGTATCGCCGCGTGAGCGAGGTTTCCGCGAATGCCCAGCGACTTCGCCGGGCCGTCGTGGATTGCCTTGACCCGGGGCCGGCCGTCGTCGGCTGTTCGGGAGGACCTGACTCGCTGGCCCTCGTCGCGAGTGCGGTCTGGGCGCTGGCGCATCGTGGCGAGGGGTTGCACGTTGTGGTGGTCGACCACGGGCTCCAAGAAGGCTCGGCTCAGGTAGCCCGCGAAGCAGCCGACGCTGCCCATGCGCTGGGTTGTGACAGTGTCGAAATCCGTCGGGTGGAGGTAGGCGCAGCCGGTGGACCCGAAGCCGCGGCGCGAGGAGCCCGGCGAGAAGCGCTCCGGGTTGCAGCGCGCGAACAGGGAAGTAATCAGATTCTGTTGGCGCACACCCGCGAGGACCAGGCCGAGACGGTCTTGATGCGGTTGGCGCGCGGATCGGGGGCACGCTCGCTGTCTGCAATGCGCAGGTGTGATCCTCCGTGGCATCGCCCGTTCCTGGACATTCCGCGGGAGATCGTGCACCGCGTTGCCGGCGAGTATCTGGAGCCACTAGGTCTGACGCCGTGGGATGACCCGCACAATCACGATCCGGCTTTTACCCGGGTCCGAGTGCGCAGCAGTATGCGGACGCTCGAGTCCGATCTCGGCCCGGGATTCGTGCCGGGGCTCGTGCGCTCGGCTGAACTGCTGGGTGATGACGCCGATGCCCTCGACTCGTGGGCGCAAGGGGCGTTCCACCGTTGCGTCCGGATCGACGGTCCGCATTGCGAAGCGGAGCTTGCCTCGCTCGCTGAGATGCCGCGGGCAGTTCGGACTCGCGTTATTCGACTCATGCACCGGTCAGTGTCAGTCAACGACGACGACCTCGAATTCGACCACGTGCAGCAGGTGGAGGCGATGGTCTCGGACTGGAAGGGTCAGGGAGACGCGTCCCTGCCAGGTTCGGTTACTGCGAGCGTCGCGTATGGAAGGCTGGTCTTAGTCGCACATCCCCGGGAGTCGTGAGTGGAACCTGAGAACGTCGAAGCTGACCTTGACCATGTGCTGTTGACCGAGGCGCAGATTCTGGATCGCATCTCGGAGGTCGCAGCGCAGATCGATCAGGAATACGCAGGACGAGATCTGCTGTTGGTGGGAGTTCTCAATGGTGCCGTGATGGTGATGGCCGACCTAGCGCGGGCGCTGTCGGTGCACGCCAACATGGATTGGATGGCCGTCTCGTCCTACGGCTCGGGAGTTACCTCCAGTGGCGTCGTCCGCATTCTCAAGGACCTGGATGCGGATATCGAGGGCCGCGATGTCCTGATCGTCGAGGACATCCTCGACTCGGGTCTCACGCTCTCGTGGCTGATGAAGAACCTCCGATCCCGCAAGCCGGCATCCCTGGAGATCTTCACGCTGCTGCGCAAGCCCGATGCTCTCAAGGTCAAGGTTGAGCCGAAGTACGTCGGCTTCGACATCCCCAATGAGTTCGTCGTCGGTTACGGCCTCGACTACGCCCAGCGGTACCGAAACCTGCGTTGTGTAGGCACCCTGGCACCCCACGTCTACAGCGCCTAGAGGCTGCGGAAACCCACGTTCGCGGTGAGCGTAGGGCGCCCGGGCACCGACCGAAGTGCCGCGACACCTGCGTCGGTTACCGTTACATGGTGGATCTGAAGCGACTCTTCCGCGGCCCGATCTTCTGGATCGCCATGGCCGTGATCTTCGTGCTCGTCGGATCCAGCCTGATTTCCGGACTAGGCGCCCCCGAGGAGATCGACACGGGCGAGGCGATTTCCGACATCACCTCGGGCAATGTGGACACCGCCACCCTCATCGACCGGGACCAGGTGCTGGAACTGACCCTGCGCAATGGCGACCAGGTTCGTTCCCACTACATCACCGGTCAGGGCGTGGAACTGCAGAACCTGCTCCAGGAGCGGACGGACGCTGGCCAACTTCCCGGCGGCTACAACGTGGTGGTTCCCAGCGAGAACCTGCTGGTCACGCTGTTCATCTCGCTGCTCCCGTTCGCGCTACTCATCTTGCTGATGGTCTTCATCTTCAGCCAGATGCAAGGCGGCGGCGGACGGCTCATGAACTTCGGCAAGTCCAAGGCCAAGGCCATCACCAAGGACATGCCGCAGACCACGTTCGAGGATGTGGCCGGTGCGGACGAGGCCGTCGAGGAACTCGTAGAGATCAAGGATTTCCTCGCCGACGCCGAGCGGTTCCAGAAGGTCGGGGCCAAGATCCCCAAGGGCGTGCTTCTCTATGGTCCCCCGGGAACGGGCAAGACGCTCCTCGCGCGCGCCGTCGCGGGCGAGGCCGGGGTGCCGTTCTACTCGATCTCCGGTTCGGATTTCGTCGAGATGTTCGTCGGTGTCGGAGCCAGCCGGGTGCGCGATCTGTTCGAACAGGCCAAGGCGAATGCGCCGGCGATCATCTTCATCGACGAAATCGACGCCGTCGGTCGGCACCGCGGTGCCGGACTCGGTGGCGGCCATGACGAACGTGAGCAAACCCTCAACCAGATGCTCGTGGAGATGGACGGTTTCGACGTCACGGGCGGCGTGATCCTCATTGCCGCGACCAACCGTCCAGACATCCTCGATCCAGCGCTGCTGCGTCCGGGCCGATTCGATCGGCAGATCGCAGTCGAGCGCCCCGATCTCAACGGTCGCTACGAGATCCTGAAGGTGCACGCCAAGGGCAAGCCCATTACCGAGGGCATCGACCTGATGGCCGTTGCGCGGCGCACGCCTGGCTTTACCGGCGCAGACCTGGCCAACGTTCTCAACGAAGCAGCGCTGCTGACCGCTCGCTCGGACAAGACCTTCATCGATGATGAAGCCCTAGACGAAGCGATCGATCGCGTTATCGCCGGACCGCAGAAGCGCACCCGTGTCATGGATGATCATGAGAAGACCATCACGGCGTACCACGAGGCGGGTCACGCTCTCGTTGCCGCGGCCCTCCCGGGCAATGACCCGGTGCACAAGATCACGATCATGCCGCGAGGTCGAGCCCTCGGCTACACGATGGTGTTGCCGGACCAAGACAAGTACTCCACAACGCGAAGCGAGATGCTGAACCAGTTGGCGTACATGCTCGGTGGCCGCGCGGCCGAGGAGTTGATCTTCCACGATCCGACCACCGGTGCTGCCAATGACATCGAGAAGGCGACCTCGGTTGCCCGCGCGATGGTGACCCAGTACGGAATGACCGAACGCCTCGGTGCGATCAAGTACGGGCAAGAGCAAGGCGAGGTATTCGTCGGTCGCGACATGGGTCATATGCGCGACTACTCCGAAGAAGTGGCCGCGGCGATCGACGAAGAGGTTCGGGGGTTCATCGAGGCCGCCCATCAGGAGGCGTACGACGTCCTCGTTGAGAACCGTGATGTTCTCGATGCCATGGTGCTCGCACTGCTTGAGCGCGAGACCTTGGACAAGGCCGAGATCGAAGAGATCTTCACCGAGCTGAAGCTCCGATCCCCACGCCCGGCCTGGACCGGCTCGGCCCGCCGCGCGCCGGATACCCGCGGTCCGATTCCCTTCCCGGTTGCATCGTCGAACGGACACGGACCTACAGCGGGTCTGGAAACAGCCATGAACGAGTCGCGGGACGTCGACTCTCAGTAGGCTGACGTATGTCCATCGACCCGGTTCATTCTGGTTACAACGTGCCTGCGGGTGAGTACAACGCGGCCGGGGTGGCTGCCGCGATCCGCGATCTCTTGATTGCCATAGGGGAAGACCCGGATCGTGAAGGCCTGCGAGACACCCCTGATCGGGTGGCTCGCAGTTACGCGGAGATCTTCGGTGGTCTGCGCCAGACAGCGGATGATGTCCTCACCACCACCTTCGACATCGGCCACGACGAGCTCGTTGTGGTGAAAGACATCGAGCTCTACAGCACCTGTGAGCATCACCTGCTCCCGTTCTACGGAGTGGCGCACGTGGGCTATATCCCGAACCCCTCGGGTCAGATCACCGGGCTATCCAAGTTGGCGCGCCTTGTGGATGTCTTTGCGCGCCGTCCCCAGGTGCAGGAGCGGCTGACCACCCAGGTTGCGGATTCGCTGATGCGAATCCTCGAACCACGGGGTGCGATCGTGGTGATGGAAGCCGAGCACATGTGCATGTCCGTGCGTGGTGTGCGCAAGCCCGGTTCCAAGACGACCACGAGTGCAGTCCGCGGTTCGCTGCTGAACGCCGCGACCCGGGCCGAGGCGATGGCTCTCATCCTGGATCGCTGACCATGCTCGAGTTGCCCACCTCCGGCATCGACCCGCGACTTCCGGTGGTCTGGGGTGTTCTCAACGTCACCCCTGATTCCTTCTCCGACGGCGGCCTATTCGAATCGGTGGCGGCTGCGGCAGAGCAGGGCCGGCTTCTCACCAAACAGGGAGCCGATGTCATTGACATCGGCGGTGAATCAACGCGGCCGGGTGCAGACCGGGTGCCCATCGACGTCGAACTCGCTCGAGTCCTCCCGGTCATTGAGGAACTGGTGGCCGATGGTGCAACGGTCAGCATTGACACGATGCGTGCAGAAGTCGCTCGGGCGGCGGTGGAACGAGGAGCGAGCATCATCAACGACGTCAGCGGGGGACGCGCAGATCCGAACATGCACGCCACAGTGGCGGAGCTCGATGTTCCCTATGTACTGATGCACTGGCGGAGCCATTCGACATCGATGGATCAGTTCGCCTATTACAACGATGTTGTGCTCGAGGTCTGCGACGAACTCAAGGAACAAATAGCCCTGGCAACCACGGCGGGAATCGCGCGAGAGCGGATAATCGTCGATCCGGGCATCGGGTTTGCTAAGGATCTCGACCACAACTGGACGTTGTTGCGGTCCATGGATCGCATTCGTGATCTGGGGCTGCCGATCCTGGTGGGTGCGTCGAGAAAGCGATTCCTCGGTGCTCTCCTTGCTGATGACACGGAAACTCCCCGTGATTCTGGCGGTCGCGATGTCGCAACCGCGGTGCTGAGCGCGTTACTTGTGGACGCAGGGGTGTGGGGACTGCGAGTACATGATGTTCAGGGAACGGTCGATGCCCTCAAGGTGGCGCACATGCTGGGAGAAGCAGATGGCTGATCGGATTGAGATCTACGGGATCAGCGGTTGGGGGTATCACGGAGTTCTCGCTTCTGAGAAGGAGGCTGGCCAGGAGTTCAGCGTTGACGTGATGATCGAGTTGACCCGTGCGAGTCTCGAAGACGATCTGGTTCACACCGTTGACTACTCGGTGGTTGCAGAGCGCGTGTACGCCATCATCGTCGGCGAATCGATGGATCTCATCGAAACGGTCGCCGAGCGCATCATCGATTCCTGCCGGGAGTTCTCCGGTGTTGCAGCCGTTGAAGTTGCCGTGCACAAGCCTTCCGCGCCGATCAGTGTGCCGTTCCGGGACGTGGTTGTGCGCATTCGCCGGGAATTCATCTAACAATGCGTTACGTCATTGCCATCGGCTCCAACCTTGGAGAACCTGAGGCGAGTGTTCGTCGAGCGATGGAGGCGGTCGAGTCCCGGCTCGAGTCTTCGTTCTCGAGGCGTTCGTCCTTATACAGAACGGAGCCGGTCGGCGGTCCCGAGCAACCGGACTACGTGAATGCCGTGATCGTGGTGGAGGCCGATGCTGATCCGGTGAATGTCCTGCGCACGTTGCACGAGATCGAGGCGCAGGAGGGCAGGGTGCGCGATGTGAGGTGGGGGCCTCGCACGTTGGACCTCGACGTCATCGTCGCGGGTGAGACCGTGAGCGAAGATCCCGATCTGTTGTTGCCGCATCCACGCGCCCACGAGCGGGCGTTCGTCTTGGTTCCGTGGCACGAGGTCGAGCCCGATGCGATTCTCGGGGGTCACGGGCCGATCACCGCGTTGATCGAACGCGGTTTCCCCGGCCAGGCCATCGAAGTAATTCCCTCCGGTGAAGGGATGTGGTCGTGAAGCCCACCAGCGTTCGGCTCCTGGCCACCGTTGCCATCCTGGGCCTCGCCATTGGCTGGGCTGTCGCTGTCATCATCAGTGGCTGGAGTGGACGAGCAGTTCCGATTCCGGTGCTTGCAGGGTCCGCGCTCTGGCTTCTTGCCATCGCCTTGTTCGTGTGGGGAGCGGTGATCCGACCACGGCTTGGGGCGCAAATCGATCCGGCATCACATCCCGGAGTCGAACCGCTTCCGGTGCTGGTTGCGGCCCGGGTTGCAGCCATTGCGATGGCCGCCGCCCGTGTCGGAGCTTTCGTCACCGGCGTATACGCCGGACTGGCCGCGGTGACCGTGGCCGATGGCCTCTCGACCCCCGCGTCCCTGCAGTCGTTCTGGGCGTCCCTGCTTGCTGCGTCGGGTGCGGCAGCAACGAGTGTCGCCGCGGTACGACTCGAGCGGTCGTGTCTGCTGCCATCGGGTATCGATAAAGACGATCAGTGACCTAAGGTCTAGCCCATGAGCGAGTCATCGCAGACACCCCTGGAAGATCTGCCCTTCGACGAGTTGCGGCACCGCGCCTTCCACATCGCTGAGCACCGCGTGGACATTGGCTTCTTCACCGACCTTTTCGGGCATATGCCCGGCATGGTCGCGATCGAGGGCGAGCAGGGTGATCTCGGCGCTATCGGTGGAACCTTCATCGAGACCGTGCGCGCTGTGAAAGAGATGTTCGGATCCGGAGACATCGATCCCAGCACCGAGGCCCTCCTGCGCGCACGTTTCGCGACCTACATTCGTGAACACGAGGGCTAGCGGCAGCTAGCGATCCGCGTCCCCGGTTACGAAGAAGAAGGAACCCACGGCCGAGGAGAGTTCCGTCAGCGGGGTGCCCGGTAGCGCGACCTGCATCGCCTGCAGGTGGGCGAAGCTCGGTGTCCTTGCCTTGAGTCGTACCGGTAGGGAATCACCGTCGCTGACCAGAAGCCAGCCGGCGATACCGAGTGGATTTTGGGTGCGCACGTGAACCGTCCCCTCAGGTGCTCGCAGGGTCTTGGGCAACGGAACCGAATAGGGCTCGTCTTCGAGGTCCCTCAAGCGCGCGGCGCACTCGGCAATGATCGAAGAACTCACGGTGATCGAATCGATGAGCGATAGATAGCGGGCGCGTGCGTCCCCTTCGGTCCGAACCGGTGCACTCCAATCGACATCGATGTGCTCGTAGGCCAAATAGGGGTCGTCGCGTCGCAGATCCCAATCGACGCCACTGGCGTGACCTACTGCACCGGAGCACGCATACGTACGGGCGTCGTCGTAACGAAGTAGCGCGAGATCGTTGAGTTCGTCGATCGCGGAGATGTGGTCTCGCCAGGTCGGTGCCAGGCTGCTCGCGTAAGCGGAGAGTTCAACGATGTCGGTGAGGCTGGCGTTTGGAAGCGGATGCTCCAGGCCACCGATTCGGTTGATCATTGGGTGCACGCGACCGCCGGTTGCCCGTTCCTGCCACTGCGCCCACGATTCGCGGAGGGACAGAGCATCGTCTAGCCCTCGGGCGCCGAGGAGGAGTGCGGCGGCACCTATCCGGCCGGCTTCGGCGAGCAGCATGCGAGACCACGTCGCGCGTTCGGGGGGCGTGATACCCGTGGCTTTCTCGACGGTCAAGGCCACACCGAGTTCGGATGAGACGGCCGAGAGCCAGTCGTGCCGGTTGGCCAGCATCATGATCTGTCGGTAGTCGCGAGCCTCGAAGAGTTTTTCGGCACTGCGATGCATCAGTCCTGGGCGCACGTGACACGACGTAACAACGTCGCGTCCAGACTGCACCTCGGTCTCGAGATCGATCTCAAGACCTCCGTGGTTACCGGGATGGAACTCTCCGAGATCGAGGGTTAGGCGGTTGTCTTCGGGGGTTCCCAGATATCGCGCCATCCCGATGGCAGCGGTGATACGGCTCGTGCTCGCGGACTCCACCTTCCTATGCTCGCATCCCGGTGGTTCCGCGCTGCTCGATCAGCCATGCGAAGGAGCCCAGCGCGGGCGGCCAGGAATCCAAAGATGTATCGCCGAGTAGTTCCGATTGATGGTGGATCGCCGATCGTGGGCCTGCGCACGCATCCAGGGCGACGTGCGCGGTGATGTTCATCGAGCCATCGGGAACGGCGGATCGGGGCGCGCCGTTCGCGAAACCCTTCATAGTCCCGCCATCCCACAGCCCAGCCGCTCGATCCGCGCGGTGGTGCGCGTAATCGATCGCGACGCAGTAGCCGTTGTCGATCGTCTGCGTAAGGCCTCTCCACACCCGGTCACGCGTGGTACCAATCTCCCGGCGCGCGAAAGCGCGCGTCGGGGGCCACCACCGGTCCAGCCAGTCCGCTGCTTCAACCCGTGTCGTATTTCCGAGATAGCGATCGGCTGCCGGATCCCCGAGAAGAGGGCCGAGGTCTTCTGCTCCGCTCGTGGGGTCGACGAGTACTACGCGTGGCCGCACCTGGTCATCGAGTTCGACGATGGGGCACGCGATGTCATCGAGGAACTCATGCGCGACCAGGATTCCGTTGACCGACTCTGCCGATCCGAGGATCTCCGAATCGCCCTCGGCTAGTTCGCGTTGCTGCCACACAATTCTTGTTGGCAGATCCGCAGGGCGGGGTCGTTGATCGATGCCAATCAACGTCGTCGACTTGGGGACCCGAGTTGACAGTTGGCGTAGCAGTTCACCGGATCCGGAGCCGACGTCGATGATTGCTAAATCCTTGGTCGATTCCTCGAGGTTGGTGAGGAGATTCGCAAGGGTCTGTGCAGTGCGCGTGCTGGCGTGAACCGGCGTCTGGAAGTGCTGTTCGGCATGGTGAGACGTGTAGAAGTCACGATTCGCCTGGTTCCAACTATCCAGCCACGGATGTTCCGCGCAAACTCGGCTATCGGCCCGTGACATGTCGGCACGCTAGTGCCACCCCTAGGCTTCATTGTCGTGAGTGAGGCATCGCCGTCACGTTTGCGGATCGCGATCGTCGGTTCCGGCCGCGTTGGTGCGGTGTTGGGGTCTGCCTGGCGGAGGGCCGGTCACACCATCGTTGGAGTGACGGCTCGCTCGGATACGTCGCGGCTTCGTGCCGAAGCATTGCTGCCCGGGGTGCCGATCTCCGATGCATCGACGATCACGCATGAGGCGGACCTCGTCTTCATCGCAGTTCCCGACCGCGAGCTCGCGGCGGTTGTCGAAGATCTTGCCGATAGCGGGGCGCTGCGATCCGGCCAGTTCGTGGTGCATCCGGCAGGGAGGTACGGACTCGATGTGCTCGCCCCCGCGGCGGTCGCCGGAGCGGTTCCGTTGGCCATCCACCCGGCACTGCCGCTCACCGGCACCACCATGGATCTCGATCGTCTGACCGGGGCAGCCTTCGGAGTGACGGCGCCGGAAGGGATGCGCAGCATCGCGGAAGCACTCGTCGTCGAGTTGGGTGGCGAACCGGTCTGGGTCCCGGAACAAGCGCGAACCGCGTATCACGCCGCACTCGCGCTTGCCGCGAATTACTCCATGACACTGGTCAACGAGGCCGTCGCGATCCTCCAGGACACCGGCGCGGAATCACCTCAACGCATTCTCGGCCCGCTGGTGCGGGCGAGTGTCGAGACGGCACTCGAGCGTGGTGACCGCGCCCAGACGGGACCGATCTCACGCGCCGATGCGTCGACGGTCGCCGATCACGTGCGCGTTCTGCAGGAGAGTTCTCCGCTGGCTGCACAGGCCTACCGAGCCCTCGGTCGACTTACTGTCGATCGTCTGCTGGAGGTAGGAGTCCTCGATACCGATGGAGCATCGGCGGTCCTACGGGAACTGGAGGAAATCCAGTGAAGGTCGGTCGGATCGTTCCGCCTGTTGAACCCGGCGTCACCCGGGTTCTGGTTCCAACTATGGGAGCCCTGCATGACGGGCACCGGTCTCTTATGCGCGCTGCACGGGTACAGGCGGGTGAGTCGGGGGAAGTGGTGGTCAGCGTTTTCGTCAACCCGACGCAGTTCGCTCAGGGAGAGGACTTCGATGCGTACCCGCGGACCTTGGATGCCGACGAGCACGTGTGTCGAGCCGAAGGCGTTGATTTTCTTTATGCACCAACGGTTTCGGATATCTACGGGGGCGATGACCGCCACGACCGCATCACGATCGACCCGGGCACGTTGGGGCGCGAACTCGAGGGCGAAGCGAGGCCCACGCACTTCTCCGGTGTTCTGACGGTGGTGTCGATTCTGTTTCACCGGGTGCAGCCGGATATTGCAGTCTTTGGCGAAAAGGACTATCAGCAATTGCAGTTGATCCGTCGTATGAACGATGATCTCGGATTTGGAATTCGTGTCGTCGGTATTGAGACGGTTCGTGATGTCGACGGTGTCGCCTTGAGCTCACGCAATGCGTATCTGTCGTCCCAAGCTCGTCGTCGCGCCGCATCAATACCCGCGGCGATGAATGCCGCGCAGTCGGCCGCCGTCGATGGAACTGGTGCAGCAAAGGACGCTGCAGAGGAAGTTCTGCGTGCGGGCGGTGTAGAGATCGACTACGTGGAGGTTCGTTCGGTGGACCTTGGAGAAGGCCCGGAGCAGGGACCGGCTCGATTACTGATTGCCTGCATGGTTGAGGGCACTCGATTGATCGATAACTGCTTAATCACCGTTGGAGAGGGTCGATGAAGGTCAAGACGCCAATCCCCAGTCGGCTTGATGCTCCGCCGCCGGGGTGGACGGCGCGAGCCGACGTTGTTGTTGTCGGTTCCGGTGTTGCTGGGCTCACCACTGCCTTGCGCGTGCGCGCTTTGGGGCTGAGCGTGTTACTGGTCACCAAGGCGACGGTGGACGAAGGCTCGACCCGCTGGGCCCAGGGTGGAATCGCTGCCGCCCTCGCCGATGACGACTCTCCAGAAGAACACATGCGGGACACGTTGGAAGCCGGCGGAGGCCTGTGCAACGAGCATGCCGTCGAGATCCTGGTCAACGAGGGTCCCGATGCGGTACGCGAACTCATTTCCTGGGGGGCTCGCTTCGACACCGACCCGACTGGGTCCATCTCCCTCACCCGTGAAGGTGGCCACCATCGCAACCGCATCGCCCATGCTGGTGGAGACGCGACGGGTGCGGAAGTCTCGCGTGCTCTCGTTGCAGCGGTCGCAGCTGATCCGGGAATCGAACTCGTCGAGAATGCCCTCGTTCTTGACCTGATCACGGCGGAGGATGGTCGAACGGCCGGCGTGACCCTGCACGTGATCGGGCCTGGTCAGCGTGACGGCGTGGGCGCGGCGCTCGCCCCATCGGTTGTGCTTGCGACGGGTGGGTTCGGTCAGGTCTTCGGTCAGACGACCAATCCCTACGTGGCAACAGGTGATGGTGTAGCTCTCGCGCTTCGAGCCGGCGCCGCGGTTGCCGATTTGGAGTTCGTGCAATTCCATCCGACCGTTCTGTGGCTTGGGCCGGTAGCCCAAGGTCAACAGCCCCTTGTCTCGGAAGCGGTACGTGGAGAGGGCGCAGTGCTCGTCGATGATGCTGGACGCCGCTTCATGATCGGTGAGCACCCGATGGCAGATCTGGCACCGCGGGACGTGGTGGCCAAGGCCATCATGCGCCGGATGCGTGCGACCGGCGCATCCCATGTGTGGCTGGACGGTCGTGAACTTGGTGCTGACACCTGGGTGCACCGCTTCCCGACGATCTTGGCGTCGTGCCGGATGCGGGGCATCGATCCGGTGACCGACCTCATCCCCGTTTCCCCCGCGCAGCACTACGCGTCGGGTGGAGTGATAACCGATTTCGATGGGCGCTCCACGATTCCAGGTTTGTACGCCTGCGGTGAGGTCGCGTGCTCGGGAGTGCACGGCGCCAATCGCCTTGCCTCGAATTCCTTGCTGGAGGGTTTGGTCTTCGCCCGCCGAATCGCTACGGCTATCGGTGATGACAGGGAAGGACGTGGCAGCCCAGACGTCGGGATGACCAATGGAGCGGATCAGTCCGGGGTCATCTCCAACGCGGCTCGGCGTGCACTGCAGCAAACAATGGACACTGACTCGGGCGTGCTGCGAAGTGAGGACTCCTTGCATGAAGCAAGCCACTGGCTGGATCAGGCTATGTCGACGTCGCAGGGCAAGCCGTGCACCGAGGATTGGGAAACGACCAATGTCGCATCAGTTGCGCGTGTTCTCGTCGAACATGCAACTCAACGCGAGGAGACTCGCGGCTCCCACTGGCGGGAGGACCATCCGTCCAGTCGCGATGAGTGGCGGGTTCGACTTGTCACGACGATGGATACCGACGGAACCCTCAGGACGGTCATGCGACCTCCGTCGTGGGTGCCGGGTATAGAGGAGGACTAAATGCAATACGCGACCTACCGGTTCTCGGCCGAGACCAATGCTCGTCTCGGGGAGGTCGGCCTGCGCCCCCTGGACGTCGAGGCGATCGCCCTTCGAGCGCTCGAGGAGGACATCGACGATGGCGTCGACGTCACCACGATTGCCACTGTTCCCGCAGAGCAGCGTGGTCGATTGGCGTTCGTGGCTCGATCCGGTGGGGTGATCGCTGGTCAGATCGTCGCAGCCGCGATCTTCGACGTGGTGTGTGGTGACGAGCACACGGTCGAGTTTTGCGTCGAGGAGGGTGCCCAGGTCGATGCAGGAACCGAGGTCATGGCGATCACTGCGTCTACTCATCAATTGCTTCGGGGTGAGCGCCCTGCGTTGAACCTCCTGAGCCATCTGAGCGGTATCGCAACGGCCACGCGAGCGTGGGTTCAGGCCGTGCAGGGAACGTCGGCCCGTATTCGTGACACTCGCAAGACCACTCCCGGTCTGCGGTATCTAGAGAAGTACGCGGTTCGCATGGGTGGAGGTGTCAATCACCGGATGAATCTCGCCGATGCTGCCCTGGTCAAGGACAACCACATCGCGGCGGCGGGTGGCGTCGAGCAAGCCTTTACCGCGGTGCGAGAGAGATTCCCCGATGTTCCCGTCGAGGTCGAAGTGGACACACTCGAGCAACTCGATGAGGTTCTCGACGCCGGTGCCGATCTTGTTCTGCTCGACAACTTCTCCATCGATCAGATGACCGAGGCGGTCTCTCGTAATGCTGGCAGGGCTCGACTGGAAGCATCCGGTGGGCTCTCCCTTGACCGGGCGGCCGCCGTAGCCGCGACGGGGGTCGACTACCTTGCCGTCGGTGCGCTGACCCACTCAGCGCCCGTCCTTGATATCGGCGCGGACCTCGTCGTCCTCGGTTAGGAGTCCCGATGCTTCTGGCGGTGGACGTTGGCAATACCAACACTGTTCTTGGTCTCTTCGACAGCGAAGAACTAGTGAACTCTTGGCGCATCACCACCCACGCGCGCGCCACCGGTGACGAAATGGCCCTGACCTATCGCGGCCTCCTCGCTTCCCAACCTCCGGTCACAGGAGTTGCCCTGTGCAGCACCGTTCCGAGTGTCTTGCACGAGTTGCGTCCCATGATCGCGTCTTTCTTCAGCGATATCCCGGTTGTCATCGTGGAGCCGGGTACCAAGACGGGAGTGCCGATCCTTACTGACAACCCGAAAGAGGTAGGGGCCGACCGGATCGTGAACACCCTTGCCGCGCACCAGCAGTACGGCGGGCCATGCATTGTTGTGGATTTCGGGACCTCAACCAATCTCGATGTTGTTTCAGCCAAGGGGGAGTTCCTTGGTGGTGCACTTGCACCGGGCATCGACATATCCCTCGAAGCCCTCTCGAACAGGGCTGCTCAGTTGCGCAAGGTCGAGGTGGTCCGGCCTCGGTCGCCGATCGGTAAGAACACGGTGGAGGCGCTGCAATCCGGGGCTGTCTTCGGGTTCGCAGGCCAGGTCGATGGTCTGGTCGATCGGATCATTGAGGAAACCGGTCCGGTGACTGCTGTAGTAGCGACCGGTGGTCTGGCGTCCGTGGTGATCGGTGAGTCCGAAACCATTACTCATCATGACCCCGATCTCACCTTGACCGGCCTTCGGTTGGT